>NZ_JBFRPB010000036.1:11321-48692 GCF_041471785.1 Vibrio sp. 10N.261.51.C6
GACCTTGCTGACCTTGCTGATTTTGGTCTTTCTGGTCTTTGGAGTCAGAATCGCCTTGCTGTTGCTGTTGCTGTTGCTGTTGCTGTTGCTGTTGCTTCTGAGCCTGTTCGACAATCTCTAGGTTCTTCTTGGCATAAGCATGTTCAGGGTTGCTTTCAAGAATACGTTGATACTCTTGGATCGCTTGGTCGTACTTACCTTGTTGGGCTTGAGCGTTAGCAAGGTTGTAGCGAGCATCTTCACTAGAAAGCTCTTGCAGCGTCTGCTCTGCGGCTTCGAAATCACCGGCTTTGTATTGAGCAATGCCTTTCCACTCTTGTTGGGTGAACTGTTCAGCAGCTTGTTGGAAGTCCTCGTCCTGATACAGCTGATAGCCTACTTGATCATTGGTTTTCCACGGGTTCGCAAACGCAGTATTTGGTTGGCTAAAAGAGATAACTCCAGCTAAGGCACACCAAATAACCCCTTTCCTGAATAATCCAAGTGCCGGAAGTAATAGCAAAGGCAGTAACCAGAAACCGTTGTTCACTCTGGTGTTGAGTGAGTTCTTGGTCTTGGTTACTTCCGATGTTGTTGCAACGCGGTCGAGGTAGCTCGCGATGTGTTCAACATCTGAGTTATCAAATTGAACTTCAGTGAACGTGCCACCATAGCTGCGTGTAAGCTCGCGCATGTTCTTCAAGTTGGTTCTTGCCACCACGGTTTGTCCTGAGTCGCTTTGCAGCATCGACCCCGTAGGTAACGAGATTGGCGCACCGTTTTCACTCCCTACAGCTAGAATCGACAATGTCCAATCGTTGCCAGAGAGTAGGGAGTCGATCTGCTTCTTCTCTTGGTCATCGATGTCATCAGCAATCAATACCAAATCACCTTGGTAGATCTTCGCGCGAGTCATCATATCAATCGCAAGCTTAACGGCTGATGCGGCATCACCACCTTGATAAGGCATGATATCTGGCGATAGGTTAGGCACTAGGTTTTTGATGGTGTTGATGTCTGACGTTAGCGGGCTAATGGTGTAAGCATCCCCAGCATACGCCACCATGCCTGTTAGCCCTTCTTTCCACAATGAAAGCAGATCCAGAGCCTTGTATCGCGCTTGAGTTAAGCGATTCGGCTTAATGTCGGTGGCATACATAGACATCGACATATCCATGATCACAACTCGTGCCTGCGTTTTTTCAAAGCTTGGTTGTTCGTTTTTCTCGAAGCTTGGCCCAGCTAACGCAATAACGCCGACCAGCCACCAAATACCGAAGTAAGTACTGCGATTTTTCGATGGCTTGCTTGATTCTGGCGCCAAGTAACGGGCGATGTGTGACGCGAGTAATCCTTGTTTGGACTGTGTCTTGCTCAGCCACCAAATAGCGGGCAGCACGGCAAGCGCCAAGAACCAATATGGGTAGATAAAAGTAAAGTTAGACATTGTTTCTCCTAATGGCTAACAGCATAAATGCGAAGAACATTGCCGCCGACAGTGGCCATACAAACCACTCTTGTTGCGGTCGCCAGATCTTAGTGGCGTTCGTCACGGGCTCTAACTGGTTAATGGTGTCGTAAATCGTCGCTAACTCTTTGCTGTCACGCGCTCGGAAGTACTGACCGCCGGTGCGTTTGGCAATTTCTATTAGTGTACGTTCATCCAAGTCTTGAGCAGTATTGACTTTGCGCGTCATGAAGAACTCTTTGACCATCATCTCGCCTGCACCGACACCCACGGTGTAAATCGTTGCGTCGTATTTCTTTGCAATATCCGCCGCTTCTAATGGGTCTAATACCCCGGCGGTATTACTGCCGTCGCTGAGTAGAATCATTACACGTTGGGGCGCATCGCTATCGACAAAGGTTTTGGTGGCAAGACCAATACCATCACCAATCGCGGTTTGAGTACCAATCAGCTTTAACACCGCTTGATTGAGCTGTTGTGAAAGCGTATCTCTATCTAGCGTAAGCGGGGTCTGCAAGTAGGCGTGATCAGCAAATAACACCAGTCCAACTCGGTCGCCTTTTCGTCGCTCAATAAAGTCACTCAATACGCGTTTCACCGCCGACAAGCGGTCGATGTATTCGCCATTGAACTGCATGTCTTCTTGGCTCATCGAGTAGGAGAGGTCGACAACCAACATCAAATCACGATGTTTCGGTTGAAACTCTACCGGTTCGCCATACCATACAGGGCGCGCGCTCGCCGTAACCAGCAGAAGCCAGATAATCACGGACAACGCCTTTGGTAAGCGACTGCTCGGTGTTTTGGTATTACTGTCTTCTGGCAGAAATGGAAGTCTTAGGACATGGCTTGATTCTGACTTTGGTGAGAACAAGTAAACGAGCAACGGCAGTGGCGCGATGAAGAACATCCACCACCAAACGAACTCGATGTTTAGCAAGTCCCCGCTTAGAAACATAGGGCTTAGAAAATCACTCATAACGACCTCGCTTAGGAGGAAGGGCTTTAAGAAGCCAAGTTTCGCAATCATTAACCAATTGCTGTTGAGCCTTTTTCTGTTCGTCGTTCATTAGGGCTACATCTTGATAGAGCGCTTGTTGCCACTGGGATTGTTTTGCTACAAATAACGGCTTCGCCAATTGCGCATCTAAGAACTTCAACCAATCATCACCAGACAAACCTGCAATTTTTTCACGAGGGAAATAGCTCAGTGCTGCTTGACGAAGGATGCGTTGTGCTTTGCTCGGAGACAAGCCATCTTGGGACTGACTATTGCTAAAGTAAGACAGCGCTTCTTGTTTCGCCTGTTGATTGTTTTTTCTACGTTTTAGAATGAAAAACACCAAAGCAATCAGGGCAATGGCTGTGATAACCACTGCCCACCAACCCCACGCCAAAGGCCACCAAGTCGGGGCGTCTGGCGCAATCACCGGACTTAAATCTAAGGGCTGTTTCATGACTGAGCTCCTGATATCTGGCTCATGAGTGACTGCGCACTCGACAGCGAGCTATAAGGTATCGCGAGAGATAACCCCATCTGTTGCAGCTGCTGTTTCTTAAGCGAAAAAGCATGGTTAAGCTTTTGCTTTTCTTTATTAGAAGAGAAATTAAACCATTGAGTTTTGCTGCCATCGGTGACCTGTTTAGAGCCTTTATAGGTGGTTTCACCTTGCTCTAGCGGGTCGTAGAAATGCACAAGACGTACTCTGTTGTGTCGGCGAATTTGACTGATAAGTGAGTAGTCACTTTCTTGGTAACGCACAAAGTCACTGAGCATAATAATATCGCTTCCTTTAGGGCAAAGCTGGTGCAGAGATTTCAGTCCATGCTCTAAGGTCGTGTCATTATGATTGTCGTGATTAGTCAGTGCCGTATTATTGATTTCTATGACTTTTTGCAAAATACGCAGTGGAGCATGGTTGCTTGCACTTGGCTTAATCTCAATGACCTCTTTGCCAGTATCGATCACCGCGCCAATTCGATCTTTTTGAGCCACAGTAAGCCAGCACAGTTGGCTAGCAAAGTGTGCAAGTTGAACCGATTTCAGCAACAAGGTTGAGCCGAAAATCATACTGCTTGATAGATCCAAGAATAAAATGACAGGCTGTTCTCGTTCTTCAGAGAAAAGTTTGGTATGCGCTTTGCCCGTTCTGGCTGTTACACGCCAATCAATGCTGCGAATGTCATCTCCCGCTTGATATTGACGAACTTCAGAGAAATTCATCCCGCGACCTTTACGGTTGCTCTCGTGTTGGCCGTTAAGCTGTGACCAAAGGCTCTTGGCGGGAGGCAACCAGCGAACAGACTGCGCTTTGTATTGCAGAAGTTCGTCCAGGTTTAACGTGACGCCGTCACTATGGTTGGGTAGTTGATTATTCATGCGCGTATCCCTATGCGCTGCCAACCAATGAAATAAGGTGTGCGATCACTTGGTTTGCGGTGACACCTTCAGCTTGTGCGTGGTAGCTGCGCAGTAGACGGTGGCGTAACACAGGGAATGCCATCGCTTGAACGTCTTGTGGAGTGACGTAATCTCGTCCTGCAAGCCAAGCGTGAGCGCGGGCACAACGGTCTAACGCAATGGTTGCACGCGGGCTGACACCCATGTCTAACCATTGATCAAGTTGGTCACTGTATTGCTTAGGTTGGCGAGTCGCCATAACCAGTCTGATGATGTACTGCTCAATGGTGTCTGCCATGTGAATGTTGAGCACTTCTTGGCGCGCTTCAAAGATCGTTTGCTGAGATATCTGTTGTGGCTGAGCTGATTCGTTACCTTGAGCCTCACCACGGTTGAGTCGTAAGATCTCAAGCTCGCTTTCCATATCTGGGTATTCAACCTCTAGGTGAAGCAAGAATCGGTCTAACTGAGCTTCCGGTAGCGGGTAAGTCCCTTCTTGTTCAATTGGGTTCTGTGTTGCCATTACCAAGAACAACTCAGGCAGCGCATAGGTTTTTCGACCGGCAGTTACTTGTTTCTCTGCCATCGCTTCCAGCATTGCCGCTTGAACTTTCGCCGGAGCTCGGTTGATCTCATCCGCTAGAATCAGCGAGTTGAAAATCGGGCCTGATTGGAAAGTGAACTCCCCAGTCTCAGGACGGAAGATGTCGGTACCCGTCAAATCAGCAGGTAACAGATCGGGAGTGAATTGAATGCGGTGGAAGTGACCCTCAACACAATCAGCCAATGATTTTACTGCGCGAGTTTTTGCTAAGCCGGGAGGTCCTTCAACGAGGATATGACCATCCGCTAAAAGGGCGATCATCAGTTGCTTAACGAGCTCTTTTTGACCAATGATTTGAGACTCTAGATAGTTTTGAAGGACTTCGAAATTTGTTTTGTGCATTTTGGACTCTCTGGGTATCCATTTGATTTTTATTTTGAGTATTGGTCACTGATTTCGAGGAAAAAGTTCCAGTACATTTGCGTAATTTATTTTTTCAAAATTGGAAATATTTACAAGTGGTTAGCTAAAAAAATCGTTAGGTTGTGATTATTACTATATCAATTGGTTTTTATATACAAAAGCTCGGCGGTGGGGAGTGGTTTGAGTTCGGTTGGGTCTCAGGGGGGGAGAACTAAAATTGACTCTCGACAATGCGGTATTTGCTTAGTTAATTCATGCTCAAGGTGAATATTTCTAATTGTTACATCATATTTGCAGTTTTTTGAGAAGAAAGTCTCTAGTTTTATTGGTTGTGGCCGATACATCACTCAGATTGTGCATTGCTTGTTGGAGTGCACTAGAAAAGTCCTGTTCAGGGTATACCAATAACGAGCGATTCTTTTTAAAGGTCCAAATATGTTTAAAACTAACTCTCTGAGTATCAAGCAAAAAGTTGTACTTGGAATTACCTTTGCGGTTCTTGCATCGACAGTGATTGTCGGCGCAATGGCACAACAACAAGCAAGAGATGTATTAAGTCATCGATTGATCGATATTGAACTTCCAGGAATGCTAGAGCGAATCAATGGTGAAATTGACCGAGAAGTCTCTCAGCTATTACTAGCGGCGGAGCAAATTGCTTCAAATGAATTTATTTCTGATGCTATCGAATCGACCGATCGCGATCCGGCACTAGAAAATAAACTGGTTAAACAGCTGAACAATGTTCGTAACCAGTATCAGTTGAACGATGCCTCAGTGGCGAACCGTCAAACGGCTTACTACTGGAACCAAAATGGTTTCCTGCGTCAGTTAAACCAACAGCAAGATGGTTAGTTCTTTGGCTTTACGCAATCTGGACAGCCGACCATGGTGAGCATGTTCCAAGAAGCCAATGGCGAAGTGAAGATGTTTGCTAACTATCAACAACCTTCTGGTTTGGCGATGTCTGGTCTATCAAAGTCGATGGATGACATGGTTAACCTGCTGAACGGCTTTAAGATTGAAAATACCGGCTTCGTATTCTTAACCGATAGCCAAGGTGATGTTCAAATTCACCGTGAGCGTTCTCGCAGTGACTCTTCACTTCAACAACTTTACGGTCCTCAAGCAAGCCAACTACTGAACAAGTCGGGTTTTAACCTGATTACCACTGAAAGCCAAGGCCAAGAGCTGTTCGTGGCGAGCTTGTATGTGTCTTCAATGGACTGGTTTGTTATTGGTGTCGTTCCGACTGGTGAAGTGTTTGCTGAGTTAGATGCGACAGCGCAGAAGATGCTGATCATGACTGCGGTTGTGGCATTAGTGTTTATCCTAATGGGCGTAGTTCTGGCGAACAGCATTACTCAACCGATCAAGCTTTTGGCTAAGCGTTTCGGCGACTTAGGTGAAGGCGACGGTGACCTTGCACAGCGTATCGAAGTGAAAGGCAACGATGAAATTGCACAGCTTTCAAAAGGCTTCAACGGATTCATTGAAAAGATTCACGAGTCGATGAAAGAGGTGTGTTCGACAAGTCAAGCGCTTCAAGTGGCTGCAGAGAGTGTTTCGAATAAAGCTCACATCACCCACGACAACAGCCAAGAACAGCGCGACCAAACCCTTCAAGTCGTAGCTGCCATTAACCAAATGGGTATGACCATCAGTGAGATTGCATCGAACGCGGCAACCGCAGCAGAAACGGCAACTCAAGCTTCAGGCAATACGGAAGTAGGTCGCTCTGTGGTGAACAAAGCAAAAGACGCGATCAGTCGTTTGGCGCAAGATATTGAAAGCACGGGTCAGGTAGTAGAGCAACTGGCTTCTACAACTCAAGACATCGGTTCTATTCTGGGTGTTATTCGTGATATTTCAGAGCAAACTAACTTACTCGCATTAAACGCTGCAATTGAAGCCGCCCGTGCTGGTGAGCAAGGTCGTGGTTTTGCGGTTGTAGCGGATGAAGTACGTAACCTAGCAAGCCGTACCGCAGATTCAACGGAAGAGATTCAAAAGATGATCAACCAACTGCAAAGCGATGCTAAAGATGCGGTAACGGCAATGAGTGCGGGTAAGGTGATTACCCTTGAAGGTGTATCGGCTTCGGATGAAGCGGTAGACGTGCTGAGTGGCATTTCAGACCGTATCGTTGATATCACAGACCGTAACACTCAAGTGGCAACGGCAACGGAAGAGCAATCAACCGTAGTTCACACCATCAACCAGAACATTGAAGAGATTAACGCAATCAACGAAGTGACAACGGGCACGGCTGAGCAACTTGCTGAAGCGAGCCAAGAGCTTCGTGATCTATCGTCTCGTCTAGATAAGATGGTTGGTTCATTTAAGCTTTAATCCCTTTAAGCTGTAGCATGGCTTACAAAGATACATAAACTAAGAGCTGGATTCATTTAATCGTGAATTCAGCTCTTTTTATTTACGTGCTTGTTTTCTTCTAACTGACGTTCGCTTGATCTGGTTTCGGGCTTTGCACTCAATCGCCCTAGCATCATAGGGCGTAAATGAGTAAAATCTCGTTAGGTTTAATATTTAGGTAAGTATCATGAGCGATTTTGAAAAAGAACTAGAGCAGATGACTCAAGAGATGGGCGATGAGCCTGAGGTGAAACTGCCATCACTTGAAGAGCAAAAAGCAATTGTTGCTGAGTTCAAGCGACTAGAGGCGGAAGGCAAACTGACTCCTGAAGTGTTAGAGAAGCATTTTGGCCAGTTCAACAAACAGAATGATACGCCAATTCACTAAGTTGATTTAGACAGGTTTCATGTCTGAAAGAAGTGATATTAGCGGTTGGGTTCATAGCCTAACTAACAGATAAAGGTCTAGCGCTTGCTAGACCTTTTTTATTGCCGCTAGCGAAAGACCGAGTGGCTGACTCATGAACTATTCAATGTAAGTGAAACTCGTATCCAACACATAAAAATATCCAGCACATAAAAAAATCCCCCTTACTGAGTAAGAGGGATTCGATATGGGTAAGTTATATCCTAAAAGGCTAAGCGATTAGTCTGTGCCGTATTCTTTGTACAAACGACGACATGCGCGGCCATCGCTGTGGAACAGGTGACAACGGTGCGCTGGAATACCAATCGCCAACTTGTCACCTGATTCGATTTTCAACGTGTCTGGCTGGCGATAGATAACATCAGCATCGGCACTTTCAAGGTTTAGGTAAACCTGAGTTTCGTTACCTAGTTTCTCTACCATCATCACGTCAGCTTCAATCGTCGCGTCACCTGATTCAGCAGACATCAAGTGTTCAGGGCGAATACCCAGAGACATACGATCGCCAGCATTGACAGTCGTACCATCAACAGGGATCCAGAAAGTCATGCCATTAGAAAGTTGTACCAATACGCGTTCTGCTTCAGCTTGTTCAATGTGTACCGACATGAAGTTCATCTTCGGTGAGCCAATAAAGCCAGCAACGAAACGGTTTTGAGGGTAGTGGTAAAGGTCAAGCGGCTTACCGACTTGAGATACATAACCACCATCCAGAACAACGATCTTATCCGCCATTGTCATCGCTTCCACTTGGTCGTGGGTAACGTAGATCATGGTACAACCCAGTTGACGCTGTAGCTTGGTGATTTGCGAACGCATTTGAACACGTAGCGCGGCATCTAGGTTTGATAAAGGCTCATCAAGTAGGAATACGTTTGGTTGAGAAACCAGAGTACGACCAATCGCAACACGTTGACGTTGACCACCAGAAAGCGCTTTAGGTTGGCGCTCAAGAAGGTGACCAAGCTGAAGGATTTCTGCAGCATGTTCAACGCGTTTGTCGATCTCAGCTTTATTTGCGTTTGCTAGCTTAAGACCGAAAGACATGTTGTCGTATAGGTTAAGGTGAGGGTAAAGCGCATAAGACTGGAATACCATACCTACGCCACGCTTTGACGGTTCAACGTCATTCATGCGTTGGTCGCCAATGTACAAATCACCAGACGTAATGTCTTCTAGACCTGCGATACAACGTAATAGCGTCGATTTACCACAACCTGATGGTCCAACGAATACTACGAATTCACCTTCGTTGATGTCTAAGGTTACGTCCTTAGAAATCTGTACATCACCATATGATTTATAAACGTTTTTTAACGTGACACTCGCCATCTAGCTTGTCCTCGATCGATCAAATTTTAAGTTTTACTGCTTATCATTATAAGAAATTTTTGGGTCAGCAGTAACTGTAGGAATTGGTAAGTATTGAGTGAGTAAGAAAAAAGTGGGTGAGACTTGGCTTCTTTAACCAAGCCCACCCGTCATAGCCAAACTGATGCCCATTTCCCCCACATCCAGCTAAACCTCCCCCGTGATTCAATCACAGATTTAGCTCGATGCTAATATAAGACACCAGCGGGCAGTGAAGCCAACTAAATGAATAATGCGTCAACGCATAACACTTGCCGGTAAAGGGTTCTTACTATCCACTCTTGGATGAATGCAGTTTCGGTGAAATGGCGTAAGGGTACATCCTCCCAATGGGAAATTAACTAGGGGGAGTAGGAGGGGAGGAGTAGATATACGGGGTTATTAATAATTGGCGATCCAGTTCAAATAAATCCACCACGTAACGGTGATGTTGATCACGATGAGTATACGTTTTGTGATTGCAGTCTCTAATCTGACCGGATGGCGATCACGAATTTAAGCCATAATAGCTAGGGCGTAGTGGCTAGGATGATGAGCTAGGGTCTGTTTTCTCAGATCATAACCTCCGAAAACTGGCTCATCTTGGTAGATGTGCCCTACGTATAAATATAAAAAGGATATTCACATGAAAAACGCTCTAAGCGCTGTAGCTCTAGGTACAATAGTTGCTCTGGGTTCTTTTGGTGCAAATGCTGCTATCGAAGAAGGACAACTAACAATCTGGGTAGGTGGTGACAAAGCTTATGAAGGCATGGCTGAAGTAGGTAAACGCTTCGAAGAAGATACTGGTGTTAAAGTAACCGTCGCTTTCCCTGACAAGCTAGAAGAAAAATTCCCTCAAGTAGCAGCAGCTGGCGATGGCCCAGACATGATCTTCTACGCACATGACCGTTTTGGCGGCTATGCAGAAGCGGGACTTCTTGTTGATATCAAACCTTCTAAAGAAACTAAAGAAGGTATCGTAGACTTCGCATGGGACGCTGTTTCATACGAGGGTAAAACAATCGCATACCCTGTTGCTGTTGAGTCAGTTTCCCTAATTTACAACAAAGCACTTGTTCCTAACCCACCTAAGTCTTGGGAAGAAATCCCAGCACTTAACGCTGAACTTCAGAAAGACGGCAAGAAAGCGATCATGTGGCCTTTACGTGGCGGCGCTTACTTCACATGGCCTCTACTTGCAGCTGACGGCGGCTACGCATTCAAACAGACTGCAGAAGGTTACGACATTAAAGATGCGGGCGTAGCGACTGAAGGTGTTCAGAAGTCTCTAGGTTTCATCGAGAAGATGGTACAAGACAAAGTTATCTCTGCAGACATGGATTACTCAGTAGCTGAGTCTGAATTCGTTGCAGGTAACGTTGCAATGACAATCAACGGCCCTTGGGGTTGGGAAAACATCAAGAAAGCTGGCGTAGACTACGGCGTAACAACACTACCTAAGTTCAACGGTAAAGCGTCTAAACCTTTCGTTGGTGTATGGGCGGGTGGTATCAGCACTGCGTCTCCAAACCGCGACCTAGCTGTTGAGTTCATGGAAAACTACCTACTAACAGATGAAGGTATGAAGAGCCTGAACGACGACAAGCCACTAGGCGCTGTTGCTCTTAACTCTTTCCAACGTCAACTAGACAGCGATACTCGTATTGCAGCAACAATGGACAACGCGATGAACGGTGAAATCATGCCTAACATCCCTCAGTTCACAACATTCTGGTACAGCATGGAAGAAGCGATCGGCAACGTAGTTGACGGCCGTCAATCAGTAGACCAAGCACTAAAAGCTGCTGAAGGTCGTATGGTTAAGTAACACCCAGGCACTACCTTTTAAGGAGAGGGTAACCTCTCCTTACTTTTCTATTTTTTATCTATATCGCTAGCAGGTTCCTCTATGCAGTCAGTTCAAGGTACAGATGCTATCCCAGCACCATCAAGCCTTCCAGGCAGTAAAAGCGTCTTCATTAAATGGGGGTTGCTTGGTAGCGTTGGCTTAATAAACGGCTACGCTACAATTCTAATGTATTCTCGCGGTGAGCTCGCTTTTGCGCTGCTTACAGTGATCTTAACGGCTTTGGCACTTTACATTTTTGGTAGTAAAAAAACTTACGCCCACCGTTATATTTACCCAGGTATTGCCGGAATGATCTTGTTCATTCTTTTCCCATTGGCATACACCGTAGGGCTTGCGTTTACTAACTACAGCGCGAAAAACCAACTTTCTCTAGAGCGTACTCAAACCGTTCTTTTAGACCGTTCTTTCCAAAGCGGTGAGAGCTACCCATTTACATTGTACAAGACAGATGACGGTCACCAGATCGTTGTAAAAGATGGCGATCAA
This sequence comes from Vibrio sp. 10N.261.51.C6, assembly GCF_041471785.1. NCBI lineage: Bacteria > Pseudomonadati > Pseudomonadota > Gammaproteobacteria > Vibrionales > Vibrionaceae > Vibrio > Vibrio sp. 10N.261.51.C6. Next base: position 22,646 of record NZ_JBFRPB010000036.1, read on the forward strand.
CTGTTAGCGACTGACGTATTTTCTCTAGACAATATGACAGAAACAGAGATGGACCTATCTGTTATTGAGTCTGCGCAAGGTGAAAAAGAGAAGATCAAAGCGATCATTCAAAACCGAGCAGCAATCAGTGGTGTTGATTTCAATCTACCTGACGGTGGTGACATCCGCATGAGTGGCTTACGTAAGTTTGCTTCTGTTGCTCCGCTTTACACGCTACAAGACGATGAAGAAACGTTAATCAACAATGAAACGGGTGAAGTTCTCAAGCCAAATATGGATGTGGGTTTCTACCAGCCTGTTGATGCAAATGGTGAGTTTACGGGTAATACCATCTCTCCAGGTTTCGTGGTTAGCATTGGTACGCATAACTTTGAGCGTGTATGGAAAGATGACGGCATTAAAGAACCGTTTATCAGCATCTTTATTTGGACGGTTATCTTCTCGGTATGTACCGTAGCGTTCACGCTAGTTATCGGCCTTGTATTGGCTAACATCGTGCAATGGGAAGAGTTGAAAGGTCGTTCTATTTATCGTGTTCTACTGATTCTGCCTTACGCCGTACCCGCGTTTATCTCGATTCTTATCTTTAAGGGTCTATTCAACCAAAGCTTTGGTGAGATCAACATGGTGCTCGAGAATATCTTCGGCTTAAGCCCGAACTGGTTCTCAGACCCTATCTTAGCGAAAACCATGGTGTTGATGGTTAACACATGGCTAGGTTTCCCTTACATGATGATTCTATGTATGGGTCTGCTTAAAGCGATTCCTGATGATTTATACGAAGCGTCAGCAATCGATGGTGCGAACTTCCTTGATAACTTCAAGCGCATTACGTTCCCATTGATGATTAAACCGCTTACACCGCTATTGATTGCAGCGTTTGCCTTTAACTTCAACAACTTCGTAATGATTCAACTATTGACGAACGGTGGCCCGAACATGATTGGTACTTCTGAGCCAGCGGGTTACACAGACTTGCTTGTAAGCTACACGTACCGAATTGCATTCGAAGGCGGCGGCGGTCAAGACTTCGGTCTAGCAAGTGCTATCGCAACGCTTATCTTTCTATTGGTTGGTGCACTAGCGTTACTAAACCTTCGTTTCACTAAACTGTCTCAAGATTAAGGAGCACGACAATGGCTATGGTACAAGGTAAAGGCCTTAAATACCGAGTGTGGGCAACGCATGCAGTGTTGTGGTGCTTCTTGGCAATGATTATCTTCCCACTACTGATGATCATCGCGATCTCGTTCCGTGAAGGTAACTTCGCAACCGGTAGTTTGATTCCAGATAACCCATCATTGGAACACTGGAAGTTAGCATTGGGTATGTCAGTAACGAACGCAGATGGCTCGGTAACGTCACCTCCGTTCCCTGTGCTAACTTGGTTATGGAACTCAGTGAAGGTTGCAGGTATCACATCGATTCTGATTGTGACACTGTCTACGACATCGGCTTACGCGTTTGCTCGTATGCGCTTTAAAGGTAAGAACACAATCCTGAAAGCGATGATGATTTTCCAAATGTTCCCAGCAGTATTGGCTCTAGTAGCAATCTACGCGCTGTTTGACAAACTTGGTCAATACATTCCGTTTTTAGGCTTGAACACACACGGTGGTCTAATCTTCTCTTACCTAGGTGGTATTGCACTGCACGTATGGACGATTAAGGGTTACTTTGAGACGATTGATAACTCTCTGGAAGAGGCAGCAGCCCTTGATGGTGCAACGCCTTGGCAAGCATTCAGACTGGTTCTACTACCGCTGTCTGTGCCAATCCTAGCGGTTGTGTTTATCCTATCTTTCATCGCGACAGTGGGTGAGGTGCCAGTAGCGTCTATCCTACTTACAGATGTGAACTCTTACACGCTAGCAGTAGGTATGCAGCAGTACCTATACCCTCAGAACTACCTATGGGGTGACTTTGCGGCAGCGGCTGTACTATCAGCACTTCCGATTACTATCGTGTTCTTACTTGCTCAACGTTGGTTAGTTGGTGGTTTGACGGCAGGTGGTGTAAAAGGATAAGCTGTACTCTATAAGAAAGAAAAAGAGCGACCGTTAGGTCGCTCTATATTGGCATTTTTATTACATCATTTGGTTTGGCCGCCGATCAGTAATAAAAATAACCCTCAGGTTACGCATAGCTGGCTACTAATCAGGTTCCTTACGCTATTAATGATTAGTGGTTTTTGTAACTCTAACCCAAGTATTTACTTGGGTTTTTTTATGCCAGCTATTTTTTGTTTTTTGTGTCAGCGTTACTCGTTAACTATCGCGCTCATATCTACTTTAAAACCCAAAGTTTCGAGTTACTTCTCTCCTAAATACCGACCACTTCATTTTGGTTACTTGTAGAAATGAACTAGTCTCACAAATCAGACACTCAGTATAAGTGGCTGTTGTACTATTGATATGTTGTGAATATTCCAATGCGTGATACTTCAATGATTTGTATGCAACAAAACCTGAAATTGCACTGAAAATGTATGGGTAAGCGAGAGGTAGTTACAGAACATTCAAGTGACATTCATGTGGGTTATGGATGTAGGTTTATTTATGCTTCTGGTTTTTGGTGGGACTTAGAAGTTAGAACTCTTTACTAGAAGGAGCACAACCTAAGTGTTGCAATAGCACATAGATGCTTTCTTGATCGAGTGCCACGCGACGAAATAGATCGGCAAATGTCGGATCTCCACCGAAACACGTTTGGATATAGTGGTTGATTTCATTGCTGTCGTAGCCTTCGACGTACAAAGTTCTAACCCATTGGTACTCAACAGCCTTTAAATTGTTCAGTGTAGACTCGCTAAGAGTGGGGCGTATGACGCTCAAGAGTGGCTCCAAGAAATTCAAATGCATCTATTATGATTGGCGGTATTTAATCAGAGCAAAATGACGACTTTATTACAGTCAAAATAAATCAGCGAACAAGTGCCGATTCATTTCAACCTTTGGCTGGGTATCACGCTCTTATCGTCTGTATTGGGTGTGCAGCGGATTTGGCTGTGTAGAGCACGAAGGTATCAAATAGATCAATGCCAAGCAGGCGCTTGGCATTGTAATAAGGTTTTGTAGGGGGAGGGCAGCTGGTGGACCTTACTTAAGGTACTTCACGTGAGCTTCCATCTCTTCACCAATCTGTTTTCGCATGTTCATTAGGCGAATAGCCGAATCTCGTAATTCGATGTCTTCTGGCGTCTCTGGTATCCACTCTGGCACTTTAGTCGGATTACCATTCTCATCGACAGCGACCATAATAACGATACAGTGAGTTGTTAGGCGGTTATTGAGCTCTTTAGGGTCGCTTGCTTGCACGTCGATAGCGATATGCATTGAAGATGAACCTGTGTAAATGACCTTTGCACTTACTTCCACAAGGTTGCCTACATGAATTGGGGCAACGAATCGAATTCCGCCTGCATAGGCTGTTATACAGTATTTACCGCTCCAACCTGCGGAACAAGCGTAGGCTGCTAAATCGATCCACTTCATTGCTGCACCACCATGAACTTTACCACCAAAGTTCACATCCCCGGGTTCAGCTAAAAAACGCAGAGTAACGTCTCGTTTACCATCTTGTCGGCTATTGCTACTGCTCATCTATCTTCCTTCATTATTATTTTTCTGCGTAACATGCTTGTTACTTGCTAGTAACAATATACTTAAGATGACATAAGTTAAAGCGGATAATCTCATGGTTAAGACTATTTTTTTCAAACAGATGATCAGTTGATGAATATTGGTGCTTAAAGGCGTATCAGGCGAATGGCAAACATGGATGAAGTGATATCAAGCAAGAGAATAGAAATACTGATTAAGTCACTAGATAGGTCGATTGCAAAAAAAAAAAACACCTAGCGTAATGCTAGGTGTTTCTAAGCCTTTAGGTACTCATGTCGGTACCTTTTATTGTTTGCCAACTAACCGTTGCTTGTTTGGTTTAGTTAAAGTGACTTTATCGCAATTACCACTAAAGTGGTAGTTAAAACTATTTATTCTTCAGCTCACTTTTACTCTTTTATGAAGTATAGATCCTTCGCGTAGATATTTCCTTTCGGATTATTGTTTGGGAAGCCTTTTAGTGTATTTCGCACTAATCGTGTGTGATTGTAATGATATAAAGGTATAACTGCTGAAGAATAGTTGAGTAACGACTCATCGTGCTGATATAAAGCAAAGCGTTTAGACTAATCTTCCGTTTTACTCGCTTGCTGTAAGAGCTCATCATAGTATGGATTACAGTAGCTACTCTCATTTGCTGTGTGAAACGTGAGTTTGAATTTTTACCCTAATGTGAGCGTTGGGTAATGCGTTTAGCTTTGTTGAGGGAGAGGAGCCTCAAGCCTTGGTTTTCTTCTGATTTGAGCAAGGATGACACCTGAAATCACCATCACACCGCCAATGATGTGGAACTGGTTAATTTCTTCGCCAAGCCATGTCGCAGCTAATACGATCGCAACAACCGGAAGCAAGTTCATGAACATCGCGCTTGAGTCAGCACCAATGGTGTCAATCGCTTTCACCCACATCCAAGGTGCTAAAATCGAAGCGGCAACTGCGGCGTAAGCAATCAATGGGATCGCTTGTTGCGGTGGTAAAAGTTGTTCGCTGGTAAGCCAAAGTGGCGTAAGCATCGCGACAGCAAACAGACCCTGAATGTAAATCACCACCCAGCTACTGATTGGCATTTTCCAGCGTTTCAAGAGCACACAGTAAGAAGCATAAACAAAGGCCGCAATCAGCATATAGCCATCGCCTTGGGTCAATTCTTGATGGATGAAGAACAAAGGATCGCCTTTACCTAACATCAGAGCTAAGCCTGACAGTGACAACACACCACCCACAATACTCAAACTAGAAATGGACTTATGCAACAAAGGAACGCTCAGAAATACACTGACCAATGGAACCAAAGAAGTGATTAATGCCATGTTAGAGGCGGTTGTGGTTAAGCCTGCGTAGTAACCTAGAGATTGGTTCAACACCATGCCCAAAAAGCCGAGGAACGCTAATTTCGATAAGTTTGGCTTAATGACAGCCCACTGCTTCATCACTGGGCGAATACAGAAAGGCGTGAGAATTAACATCGCAAAAAACCAGCGGTAAAAACTCATTGCGCTAGGTTCTATGGTGCTTGCAGCAAGCTTGTTGACGATTGCATTGGCGCCCCAGATACAGACTGTAAAAAATGGTAATAGGTAATGCATGTGAATTCCGTGGCGAATGAGTTGATGCGGCTAGTTTGACAGGTCGTTATACTTACAAGTATCTTTAGAAAGACATTAAGCGCGATAGGAAGACAAGTTTGAAAAAACACTCCAGAAACCTTCATCCATCCTTATTAATTGATAAGGCACCATCCAACGTATTTATGAATTTTGAAGCGTTTCTTTCGAACACTGAAACCCGAGTTCATAGCCACTCATGGGGACAGGTTCAATTGATCAGTGGTGGTATATTAGAGATGGAAGCGGAAAGCACTCGATTTCTAGCGCCACCACATCTAGCGATTTGGGTACCGGCCGGGGTGATGCATTGCAGTTATAACCGTAAGCCTTTGGACTACTGTTCACTAAATATCGCCCCAGAACTCACGCAACACCTGCCAGATAAAACCAGCCTTATAAAGATCACGCCGATTGTGTCTTCTATTATCGATGATTTTCGCGATCGTGGGATCAATGTTGCGGAAACCGAGCAAGACCAAAGGCTCGTTCAGGTACTGCTTGACCAACTTGCGCAGCGTGAGGTTGAACACCACTTCTTGCCTTCAACCGATAATAAGTATCTAGCGCCTATATTGGCTTCTGTTGAAGAGAACCCAACCGATGAAGTGACGCTGAAAGATTGGGCTGAACGTGTCCACACCACGGAAAGAACCCTTTCTCGCCACTGCCAGACCGAGCTTGGAATGAGCTTTACCGAGTGGCGACTGCGAGTGCGCTACCTATACTCAATGGACTTGTTGAGAAACGGCCAATCGGTTAAAGAGGTCGCTCTTACATTGGGTTATAACCAAGCAAGCCCATTTATCACCATGTTCAAACGTTACGCGAACCAAACGCCAGAGCAGTATAAGAACCGTTTGTTGTAGCTCGTTGTTGTTCCTAACAGAACGGATGTATTTGTTGTTAGATTCCACCTGTATTAATACACAATCTAATACCCAGTCAACTCCATATAGCCAGATCCGGAATGAGAACCTTTAATCATGATTGGCCCCTCCCAATAAGGAACCGACAGCGGCATTTTGGCATTTGGATTGAGTGCCGAGACGGTCAGTTCTATTTGCTGGCTTGGAATCGAAACTTGCCACTCTGTTGGGTAGTCACGCCCGTCGATTTTAGTTTGCTTGATGGCGGTTAAGCTGATGTCTTGCTGCTTAATCGCGATGCCGGAGTCATCTTGATTCATCAACCTCGCATGAGAATAGCTGGCTTTGCCTGTAGTTGAGTTTCGAAGTTGAAATACCACCAAGCTGGTTTCATCACTCAGCCTTAGCGCAAACCAATCCCAACCTTGTTGCGAGTCGAGTAAAAACTGCGAGCTCCATTCTCTGTCTATCCAACCTTTGCCGGAAACTTGATGGGTGACGCCATCAATAGTTACCTCTCCCGATACATTGATGAATGGTTGGCTGTAGTAATAGGAAGCCACTTTGCCATCGCTACTTTTAGTGCTGTAGCCTTGTTCGCCTTGCTTTTGATATGGCGCGTTGTTGGTTAACTTAAGCGAATATCCAAATTGACCCGAGTTAGCGACCAATGTAGCTGGGAACAGGTCATCGGTCGTCGACGTCCATTGCCAATCATCGAGGTAAACACGAAACGGCGAATCGCTTACACCCGCCAGTTCAGCTTGGTCACGTGACCATTTTTCATCGGCATAGTGTTTATTTTTAGTGGTGACAGCGCTGTGCGCCATGTAAATCTGCTGACTTTGCCACGTAGTTTCCTTGGTGCTATTGCCACTTTCATGTGGTGCAGCCGCAAAGCGGAACTGTGTCCATTGCACACCTAACACATTGTCTTCTTCATCAATTAAGTTTGCGGTTAAATACCACCATTCATGACGAAAATCTGGATGTGCTTGATGGTCGGCAGGGAAGGCGATGTCGATACCTTTAACTACCGGTGTGAATTGATCAGTCTCTTTTTGTGTTTCATCGTCGGTTTGTTTTCCAGTACCGAGTATCGAACCCATATTTTGAGCTGATGGTTGAGTGGACTCCTCACACCCTAAAAGGAGTAAGATGCCAAGTGTGAGAACGAAAACTCTCATTGATCGATTCATCACAACACCTCACTTTGCAAGCTGGATACCACGGGTTTACTGACCAAACGCCACAGTGGGATCAAGGTCGCAATCACAGCCACTAAAATGGTGATGGCTGCGATGCTGAGTGCATCACTCCAATTCCACACATAATTTAAACTCCAACCAAAGGCGCGCAGGGTAACGATGTCCGTCAACACATAACCGACCATAGCGCCGAGTGGTAAGGCGATAACCAGAGTGAAGGCGACCAGAACAACGATTTGCCCGACCACCATCGCCATCAATTTTTTCTGACTAACACCGAGCGCGTACAACCTTGCAATGGCGGCTTTGCGTGCATCGAGCAACATGAAACAGGCGCAGAACAACCCAATCACCGCCACCATTAAAGTGACGCCATTAAGCGCCCGAGTGATAGCAAAGGTTTGTGAGAAGATATCTAAAGCGATCGATTTGATCTGTGCTTGATCGTAAAGCTGGCTAGGGTGCAAATTGAGTTGTTGGCGTAGCTGTTCGTACACCACTTGTGGGTCGCCAGAGACTTTGATTCCCAAGCTGGTGGGTAAGTCAGTAAACCCGCTTTCGAGCCATAAATTAGGTGCAAGCAACACTTCGCCATTCGGTGAGCCGTAATCATGGAAAATCGCCCCGACGATGAGTGTTTTGTCTTGGATCGCGTCGAGCTTTAGTCGGCTTCCAAGGGACAAGCCGAGCTTCACTGCCGTAGGTTCGCTGATCGCCACGAATTCACCTTGGTAAAAGCGCGTCCAGAAATCATCAAGGTGGGATTGAAATACCATGGTTTGCTCAAGTGTGTCTTTGTCTTTGGTGCCGAGCAAAGTAGGTAAGCCCTGCAAGTTATCGTCGACATAATATTGCTTATAAACGGTTTCAACATTTTCAAACTGCTCTAACGCACGTTCCACATTCGCGATTTCACCTTGAGCAGGGCTAACGTAAATATCGGCATGTAAGCGCTGTTCAAGCCATTGCTTTAACGTGGATTCAAAGCTGCCGACTAAGGTATTCATTCCCATGTTAGCGGTGACGGCGAGAAGCAACGCCATCATGGCAAGTGAGAGAGGGGAGATAAGTTCACGCAGCTCAGCGAACAGATATTGTATTAACCCCGATTGGGTACGTTTTTCGCTCCAGTTCGCTAGCACGCTGAGTGTTTTGGGCAAATACAAAGGAATCGACACCACTAACACTCCGAGCCATGCCATGGTGAAGCGATGATGTTCGCTCAGCCATAACCCTGCTAACGCGAGAATAGTTAATACTGACCCGATAACAAACAGCTGATTTTCGTTAGACGTTTCCGGCGCTTGATAGAAACCGCCATGGGAAGAGAGGGGTTGTCGCACTCGCTGTTTAAAGTGCTGCCAACACGCGACAAGCGTTGCGGCCAGCGTGAGTAGCAGTGCCTGCACTAACCATTGCCACTGCCATGTGCCGGGAAGCAGTGTTGCACCATAAAGTTGCTCAAGTGTTATCGCGACGGTTGGATGCAGCCAATGGCTGAGTTGGATGCCGAGAATGAAACCAAGCGACGCGCCTAGTGTGACTAAAAGAGTCAGCTCGACTAACAGAGCTGAAAACACGATGCTTGGCGCAATGCCGGCTTGTTGAATTTGCACCAATAGCCGATTGCGCTTCAGTAAACTGTACTTCACACCATTGTAAGCGATGAATAGGCCAACCAAAAACGCCAACAGACTCATGGCGGTGAGATTGAGGTGAAAGCTATCGGTAATTGAACCCAGATCCGTACTTTGGTTGTTGGAAATCCATCGTCCTTGCTCGCCAATAAGGCTTTGCCATTTATCCTGAGGATTGCTGTTAGTGTCGCTCTTAGTGTCAAAAATAGCGATGTAGCTCAGTTGCCCTTGCTTGTTAAGCAGTTGCTGAGCGAACCCAATATCCATCAACATTCGGCTACCTAGCTGCCATTCATCTGGTAGCACTACCACTTGAGTGAGCACTTCATCCAAAGTGAGTGTGTCTACTCCTCCCAAGTTCTGGTGTTGCGACTGGCTCATCATCACAATGGGTTCACCCGCTAAGAGTTGCGGCAAAGGTAAGGCATTGTCGAACAGGGAAATGTTTGGTTCTTTGGTTTGAGTGTTGCTTTGTTCGTCGACGCGAGCGTGACGAGATCTTGAAGTGAGGGCGGCGATCAACTCACTGCCTTGAACTGACCAACGTCGACCTTGCTCGTCTCTTACTCGCCCTTCAATAACAGGTAGCGCTGCGCTCAATCCACTTTGTCTTAAGCTGAAGTAGAGCGATTCCGGCAAATAGTTTTGCCCTGCTGGTGGAATGATAAGGTTCTGCGCTTGAGCGCTAAGTTGCTCGGTCGATTCTGCATAACTGCGCTTGGCATTGAGGTTGATGGCTTGCACTGCGACAAACAAGGTGACCGCTAACACAATGCCGATCAGAATCGCTGCCGCTTGCAGTGGCGATTGACGATAGTGTGCCGCGAATAAATTTAGAGTCAGTCTGGTATGGGTGAGCTGGCTATGAGCGAAGCCAGTTTGCTTCATTGAATGACTCACAACGCTGCTGCTCTTGGGGTTAGATCTGCGTTCCTTAAACAACCATCATCTAATACCAATTTTGTCTGCATAAAGCTGGCGCATTCCGGGCTGTGCGTAACCAAAAGCACGGCAGTGTTGCCTTGTGTAGTGATTTCACTCAGCAGCTTCATTACCTCAATGCCTGCTTTGTGGTCGAGGTTGCCTGTGGGTTCGTCGGCAAGCAGTAGCTTAGGTTTATGGGCTAACGCGCGCGCAATAGCGACTCGTTGTTGCTGACCGCCAGAGAGTGCGGATACGTGTCTTCCGAGTAGCTCGCTGATGCCCAATGCGTCAACTAAATAATCGCACCAGTCGCTCCATTTCTGTTGATTTAAATGAAGAGGGAAGGCGATGTTTTGTTTTACGTTGAGTGGGGTCAATAAGTTGAACTGTTGAAAGATAACGCCCAATTTTTGATGACGAAATCGGCTCCATTGTGGATCTTTCCAATTTGATGTGTTCTCGCCATCAAGCCACAATTCTCCACCGGATAGAGGTTCAAACCCCGCAATGATGTTAATCAGAGTACTCTTTCCACTGCCACTCGCCCCTGTCAAAGCCACGCTTGCCCCTGTTGCCAAAGCGAAGTCGACATTTTCCAACACGCTATGAGTGTCTTTACCATCAACAAAGCTTTTGCTGGCATGTGTGAGTGTGACAATTGGGCTTTCCATTTCCTTTCCTTATAACCAAAACTAACCATCAAAAGGTGTCGTTACTTGTGGCAATTACCGAAGCGACAAGCTTTATAAAACTGTAGACAACAATTTCAAACAATAGAGCGATTTATATCGAATTATTAATAACTTGTACTTCGAAAAGAGGGAAATAGATCAGTGTGAGGAGGAATACAGGTGTAAGTGGGAGCTTAGAGTCACCTAGGAGGCTTTTGGGGCTGTTTATAGATAATAAATATCTATGTTAAAAATTGTCCCAATTCCAATTCGTTTTAAAAGAAAACGCCCCCGATTGGTTGAAGCCAATCAGGGTTAGTAAGGCCCAAGAAAATCTAGTTACTTGGACTTTATTGCGAGGATTAATTTTGCTAAGGCACCTAACAAAGCAGCGATAGCGAAAACCAATTCAGGGTTATTCATATTATTACCTATAAAGAAGCTCTCGCCTTATGTGAGAGATTCTTCGTATTATCAACATGCATGTGATGGAAGGCAAGATAAAGAAATGGGGCTACCTGTGGATAACTATCTGATTTATTAGGTTTTACTAAAAGGGGGGGGGAGGCGGTGTAGCCTTCAAGTTGCAAAGTACTTGCTTACAATAGTAATGAGTGTGTCAAAGAGTCTGCTTTTACTTCTATTTTTCAACGTCACTTAATATGGATCGTACTCAACTTTCCGTAATCAACGACCTAACCACGCTCTAAGCGTCGTTAAGTCGTTATTGGTTGAGGTCAGGGGTTAATTGAGTGCTTCAATCAGAGTGATTTCGCGTTTGATTTGCTTACTCTCTTGCTCAGTCGCCTGCGCCAGTTTCTTTTCGCGTGTGGTTATGGCTGCTTGTTTGGCTTCGTCAGATTTGAACATCAGTTCTTTTACGTTGATAGAAGCGATGTTTGTGTAGCGGCCATCGTGACTGGTTGGGATTGATATGGTTTCATCATTAATTAATGACTTTACGATCTCTCGCTGTTCATTGTAGCGGCTCTCTAAACCAGAAAGTGCCCATCGCTGCTGAGTTTTACCTTCATACTGACCGTTCTTTTCTTCTTTAAGATACTTGATAGTCATGTTACGGATCGTGCCTGCGTCTTCTCCATACTCTGCTTCCGTATCAAAGAGTACAGGGAACGATTCACCTTCTAGCACGCCGCCTTTCTTGGTTAGATGACCCATTCGATAGCTATTCATACCAATACGGATTTCTGTTTGATCAGTAACCGGTGTGCCATCAGCAAACGCGAGGTTGGTGATGCGTGTACCTGCAGGCTGAGTAAGGTCGATGGTATAAGTCACGCCCGCGAAGAAGTCATTGGTCGAGTATTTTGATGCTCTGCGTTCAGGGTTAAAGCTGTAGGTCACATCACCGGGTTGCACTGAGTTGAAGTAGCCCGCAGACCATTCCATGTAGGTTCTTAACTCTTTGCCTGTCATCTGGTAGACAGTGATTTCTCCACCTGCGTATTGGTAGTTGTACGCGATGTCTTTGGCTTTGATTGGGCCAACGTCGAGCTCTGCATTGTCGTTGTCTATTTGAAGTGCGATGACATTGGCTTTAGGTGCATAGAAGAAGCTCGCTTCTTGGTATAGCGCACTGATGCCTGTGTCTTGAACATGGACTTGAGGGATACCGCGGATTTCGTTTTCTGGGACTAAATCAACGCCGGTAAGCTGAGCGACAGGTCTATTAGCCATTTCTCGGAGTTGTTTGTGATAAGGCTGGTATAACTCGTCCATATTCTCATCAGAGTCGATACCTTTAATTTTATAGGTGAAACTGTCTTTGTTAACGAGAGTGAATGTGCCATCGCGCTCTTCAAATTGAAGATCAATACGAGATAGGGCTCGGCCATACTTGTCGGGCTCAGTAATAATAACGCCATTCACAACAGCCTTATCGATGCGAGTGTGCATGTGACCAGCGACGATGGCATCAAGCTCTGGGTTTGCATTGGCAATGTCGGTGACACCGGTGTCGGCAATGTCATTCTCGTTTTCAATCCCCATATGGGCAACCAATACGATGGCATCCACTTGATCATCAATCTCTTTGACGATTTTTTTCACTTCCAAGGTTGGGTTAGTGAAAGTGACGCCTTCTAAACGGTTGGTACCTTGCGCAAAGACCTCCGTCATTGGGGTATCCATTCCGATCACGCCGATCTTAATGCTACCGCGTTCTAGGATGGTGTAACCAGGCAGGAATGGGTTTCCGTTTTTGTTCTTGATGTTGCCACCGAGAGACTGCCCTTTAAATTGGGTAACGGCCCTGTTGAGGGTTTTGAGGCCAAAGTCGAATTCGTGGTTACCTAAAACCCACACATCGTATTTCATGTGATTAAAGCCAAGCATCATTGGATCAACGGGCTCGTCTTTGAAGGTTTCTACGAAGTTGCCTTGGATGGTATCGCCAGCGTCGACAAGGATAATGTTAGATTGCTCTTTGCGGATCTCACCAACTTTGGTCGCGATTTGGCTCAAGCTACCACGAGTGTTGAGTTTATCTGCCGCGTAATCCCACGCCATAAAATGACCGTGGATATCTGAAGTACCCAGTATCGTGACATCGTGTATATCGCCATCAGCTGCAAAGGTGGGAAAGGCTAGAGAGAGTAGGATGGCGCTTGATAGTATGTGTCTTTTCATAAGTATGTTCACATCGTGGTTTTAAGTATGACGCTACCATATAGAATCGAGGTTATCTTATGGGTGATCAGTATCATATTTCTAATGATATAACTAATTGATGTTTCAAATAAATGTGATTCATGACCATCTCGTAACCACTTAAGTTATGGAGAAATGCACCACAACTCTTCGCTATCTTTTCAATCTTCGATTTCTTTAATCAAACTTCCTAAGCGATGGTGTATTAACAAGCACGCTTGTAAGCTGTTGAACGTCTTGCCTGTTGAAATAAACAAGGTATATATCGTCCAACTCTCACTTACTGTGGCAGTAAGATGATCTTGCCCTCTAGGCGTGTGGTTTTCGATTCAATGAGATCAATCGCGGTTTGCACTTCATCGAATGGTAGATAGCGGTCAACGTCGAGCTGAATGTCGTTTGTGATGAAGTGATCTAGCATGGTCGTGAACTTATCACGGCGAACATCTTTACCTTCTGCTTCCTCCCAATAACGCAAGAAGAAGGTGCTGAAATCGATGTGTTGGTTTTTCGCGTACTCAAAGAAGCGTGGCTCGTAAAAATCCAACGACAGCGTCCCATAGTTGATAAAGCGCCCGTTGTTGCCAAGGGTGTGAACAAGATCGGTTCCGGGTGAGCCGCCAATCGCATCAAAGGCAACGGTTGGCATAGGCAAGCCTAATGCCTTAATTTGAGAAACTAGATCAGCGTTCGCATCTATCACCCAACAGGAAGTGGCAGGGTATTGTGTCTGCTGTGATGTAACGACAATGATGTTGAAGCCGAGTGATGCTGATAACTGGGAGAAGATCTTACCGATGGCTGAACTGCCCGCGTTGATGATCAACAAATCCTCTTGGGTCAGCTTGGCTATTTCTGTCGTTAGCACCCATGCGGTTAGCGCATTAATGTACAACTGACAGGCGTAGCCATTGTCTAAATGTTGAGGAATTTGGAACAGATCATCTGGTGATACATCGACATAGTTCTGCCATGTTCCACTGGTTGCCACAAGCACTCGTTGATTCACTATAAACTCAGCACTGCTGGATTCTACAATCCTTCCTACCGCTTCAAATCCCGGTACTCTCGGCGGCTGATGGCTATGTTTGTATTGGCCCACACCATAAATCGACAACAGATCACTAGGGTTGATGTTAGTCGCTTCAATTTGTACGCGAACTTTATCTTTGTCTAGTACCCCTAAAGCGACATGTTCTAACTTGAGAGATTCTTTTGGCTGACCGAAACGGAACTGGCTAATTCGGGTATTTTGCTTAGTGTCAGTCATAGTTTGGGCACCTTTATGGATTATGAGTACTGCATCGATTTTAAGTGTAGCGTGTTCATAAATAATCTTGGGTCGGAAATGTTGCTCAACATGGCTGGTGTTGGCAGACAATCGTCATCAACGTAGTCGACATAGTCTGCCGCCGAATCAAAGATCAAAATATCCAAAGCCAAACGATCCAAGCCATATCGGCCTCGGTGGATCATATCCGCTGAAAACACCAATAAGTCACCTGCGGCTAACGGTATCTGCTTACCACCAGAGATGTCATCGCTGCTCACTTTGCCGTTTTCTTCTTGGCGAACATTGTACTCTTCTTCGTTATCCCAACGTTTGTGCGTGCCGGGGATAAGTTCCATGCCGGGCTCATCAAAAAGGGGCACTCGCAGATGCAATACTTGGGTTTCCATGATGACTTTCATCTGGTCATCAATGTCGTAGTCGTATTGACAGTCACGATGCCAGAAGTCTTTTTGCTGCGGGTTTACTGGGTTGAAGAACAGCTGTGTATTCATGAATGCCGGCTTGTTCGGAATCACCGCATCAACCACATCCATCACTTGTTTCGAGCTTATGAAGTCGAAAAGCACGCTTCTATCGTCGGCAGGCAAATACTCGCTTCCCGTAATTAAAGACGAGTTAAATGCTTCTTCTTTATAGAATTCTTCGTTGTCTGCTTTCCATGATTCATGAAATTTCAGCACGACTTTTCTAAGCGATGCAATTTGAGCTTCATTGAAATAATTTCTGATAACAAAGTAACCATGTTCGTCGTAACGGTCACTTAATTGTTGGCTGTTTTCTACCACTGACTACCTTCGTTCATTCTTTGCTGTATAATAACTAAGGTCAACAGCCCTAGAGATTTCTTGGGCGCATAATGCCAGACAGTCGTCATTCAACCAAGTAACGAGTGCAGAAGCCTGTAGATTCAGTGATGCGATAAAACTCTATGGGGGCGAGTGTTACATGCCTATCCATATCATGGACTCATGCGATAAAAATCTCCGCATATGTGATCTACCCCCTTTTTTTATAAAATAAAAAGATTCACATGGTGAATGTTTTTGTGGTTTGCATGATTATTGACCATGTTGAAATTTGGTTGCGTATGGAAGATAGAAAATCATGGATGGTTTTTCGCTGGATATGAGAACACTTAATTTTATTATTATTTTGTTCTCTTTCATTTACTGTATTGGCTTGTTGTTATTTCAATTCACTCAACAGTCCATTAAAGGGCTTTCAATCTTTTCCATTTCAATATTTGTTATCGGAACTGGGCCGTTGATGTTGAGCCTAAGAGGGGAGTTCCCTGATTGGGTCACCGTTATTGGTGCCAATATGGTCATTGCGCTTGGTTTTCATCTCGCCTTGTATAGCTTATGTCTGTTTCGAGAATACTCTCTCAAATGCACCTACCTCAGTAGTCTAATGATGTTGGCTCTTTTGCCATGTTTTATTTACTTCACGTTCTATGAGCCTTCCATAAAGGCTCGAATTATCCTCATTAGTTTATATCTGGCTTTTGTGACTCTTTGCACTGCCTTTGCGGTATTAAAGGGCCGGCGTGATGACTTGACTCTAGGTATTCGGATGATGGCCTTGTCATTTACGATATATGGCGGGTTTATGGTTTTTCGAGTTGTGGTGACACTATTTTCCGCTGAGCTCCAGGATTTCATGGCGGCCACTCTCATTCATCAACTTGCCTTTTTAGTGAGCATCGTTCTTATTGTGTCGATGAGCTTTACAATGCTTTGGCTGATTAACGCAAGGTTGCTTAGTTCTATTCACGAGCTGTCCTACAGCGATCCTCTAACGGTACTGGGAAACCGCAGAGCATTAGATGAGATGGTTCCAGTTATCATGAAGCAGGCGGGGACTGCACCTGTTAGTGCCATTATGATGGATATTGATAACTTTAAGTCGATCAATGACCAACACGGACACATTGTGGGTGATCTCGTGATCAAGTCTTTTGCTGAAATGGTTCAAAGTGCAATCAAAACATCGCCAACAGCCAGTGCGTTTCGTTTTGGCGGAGACGAGATAATGATTTTATTGCCCAATGTTAATTTCCTACAAGCACAGGCTATTGCTTGTAAGCTGCGATTATCTATTTCAGAGATCTCAGCCGTACAAGGGAATGAGATGTTTCTGACGTCGAGTTTCGGTGTCGCTCAGCTTCACCCACATGAGAATTGGGATGGGTTTATTACTCGAGCCGACAAAGCGTTATATCAAGCGAAAACAAACGGTCGCAATATGACTTCAATTTGTCCTAGTCATATTAACGAGATCGTCACTGCCACATCACCAATACCGCTGCAATAGAGAGTAAGATGAGTGCAAGAATGTCTTTGCGTGCGATGCTTTGTCCTAACCAGAAGTAGGATATCAACACCATGAAGATCACTTCGACTTGCCCAAGCGTCTTTACGTACGGAACGGCTTGAAGTGACATTGCGCTAAACCAACCCAGAGAACCGATAACACTCGCTAGGCTTGTCATTACGACCAGTTTCGACTTCTTGAATATCAGGCGCAGCGTGTCGCGTTCTCTGAAAAAGAGATACGTACAGATAATCACTGTCTGAAGGGAAATGACGAGGAACAGCACCCATGCGGCGCTATGAGGGAACGGCAACCCTATGCTCAAACTTGCTTCCCGTACCCAAAGAGATGTTAAAGCAAAAGCAGTACTACACGCCATACCTAGCAAGAACACTCTCGGGGACAAGCTTCGCCAGCCAGAAGCACTACTCATGATTAGCACGCCTAAAGTACCAATAAGTACGCCGACCCAACCTGTTAGTGTCAAAGCAGTACCAAAAAACAGTACGGATAGCACCGCAGACACGGGGGCTTCACACTTGGCTAATCCTGCGCCTATCGCATAGTTTTCTAGCTTGAACAGCATCACCATTAAGCCGGTCGCGAGGATCTGCATGATGGCGGCAGCAACAATATAGAAAACAAACTCACCCGAAAAATCCGGTGCGGATACGGGCTGCCATTGATAGAGGGCGCAGAGGTAAATAAGGGCGATTGGGCCAGCCCAAATAAATCGCGCTAACGTCACGCCAGCAACGCTCATGGTGCCACTTAATTTACTTTGAAAGGCATTGCGCCAAGATTGGCTAAAGGCAGCAAGGAGAGTAAAGGCTATCCAACTAAAAGACATGACGCGTCCATGTGTTATGTAATTTGCTGATTATATTAACAAATAAAACCAATATAAGAAGCGACTTGTTCTTTTAATAAGCAATAGTCAGTTGCGTGAATCGCTCGGTTTTGAAGAATATTCGGTCTTTAAAACTTGCGCTGTAAACCTTAACGGCTTCATTTACTTGTCACTCGACATCAATCGATTGTTTAGAAAATCGCTTCTTTTCTGTTCTTGAAGTAGAACAGCGCGCTGATCAAAACGAACAGTAAGGTGAAGTAATAGAAAAAAGAAGACAGTGAGGCCAAGAAGGCAAGGTTCTGTTCTATTTCTTGTTCGGTGTAGCCCTGAGACACCAACTTATAGTAGTAAGCGTACAAGATACCGATCAGACCGTATCCGAGGTTAAACATCAAACCTTTGAAACTAAGAACGGTGGCTCTGTTGTGTGATTCGGTTTTTTTATTCAGGTGGTAGCTGATGAAAATGTTCATCGTCATGATGATAAAGATTAATACTAGTGCCGGAATGACTCCGTAAATCGACCAACCTAAACTGATCCAGTAATAAGTCGCCATGCTTGCCAATCCCATAACCACAATGAAGGTTTTAGCCTCCATACTCTCTGCTAATCTTCGGCTTTGTCCTGCCAATATAATCTTAAGCAAGCTGATACCCGCACCAATAAAACCAAAGTAGATAATTGGAATATCAATGGCCAGATAGTATTGGCTGTTCATGGTTAGGAACATGCGTGAGGTGTGTTCGAATAGGCTGTAGTAGAGCAAGATGAACAGCACGTAAGGCGTAGCGAATACCCATTTACCTGCATCGATCGTCAATTTAAGACTTGAGATGGTGGTTGCCAATTTGGTTTGGTCGCTTGGCATCAGCTTTTTCTCTTCGCGCATATTAATCGCGGCATAGATGGCGATCATCGCTACAAATAGGGTGGCGAACACAGGAATACGCATCAGATCTTTGGTGCTTTCTGGTTCGGCTAGTCCAAGGAAATGAAAGATGTTCGTCATAAAATTCACGTCGTACATCGCCGCACCAATTAGTGTGACAAAGATACCGACCGTTGAGGCGACACGAAGCTGGATTTGCAGCACTCGCGGCCACAACTCTTCATTACCTTGTTCTTTTAAGGTGTCGTAAGCCAATGCCTCGTCGGCGCCGCTGGCCAGTGCCATCGCTAAGCCACTGAGAATCCGGTTAATCAGAAAGACTATGAACACCAAGTCGGGGTTTCCGGTTGGCACTAAGGCGATCATTGCGATCTCAACAAACATCACAATCGAAGACAGCACCACCAGTTTCTTGCGGCCTAAGGTATCGGCGAATGCACCCGACGGTACTTCAGCAAGCACAATGGTGGCCGCCCAAACTACATTGAGCATCGCGAATTGAGACAGGGTTAACCCGTAATCTAAATAAAGTAGTGTGAATATAGGGTAGTAAAAACGCGCAAAGTAGCTGCTTCTAAACATCAAGAAGTAGCGGACATTGGGAATTTTAAGGATCTCTTTGAGCGTCATGATAATTTCAGTAATTTAGATAACACATTATTATGTATAACCCTTTTACTCTTTTAAATCATGGAATTGTTGCCAAATCCCTAAAATATCTGGTTTGGGTGATCTTCGAACTCATTGTTCATAGTGGGTTATAGGTTTCTCGTCTTCAAATCACTTTCCCCTATTCATTTAGTTTGTGGTGCCGTTTCACTTGTTCGACTGATTTTGGTGCAAGATCGAACTTCTACAACGTCGCTCTCGTATTTACATCTTATTGTATGATTTAATTGTTGGTAATAACGATACGCAATGAATCCAATGTAATTGAGGAAGCGAGCATGATCTTAGAGTCATTCAGTCTGGAAGGTAAAGTAGCGATAGTGACGGGCTGTAACACGGGGCTTGGGCAAGGTATTGCATTAGGCCTAGCGGAAGCCGGTTGTAAGGTTGTCGGTGTTAACCGAACAGAGCCTGAAGAGACTATTGATAAAATGAGTGCAGCAGGTCATTCGTTCCTAAACGTGAGTGCTGATCTTCTCGAGCAAGCGTGCATTCCAGGGGTTATAGAGCGCACTTTGGCTGAGTTTGGCCAAGTCGACATTCTCGTGAACAATGCAGGAATTATTCGCCGCCAAGATGCTATTGAGTTCTCAGAGCAAGATTGGGATGACGTAATGAACGTGAACACCAAGACGGTGTTCTTTATGTCTCAGGCTGTTGCAAAGCAATTTAAGGCTCAAGGTACTGGCGGAAAGATCATTAACATTGCATCGATGCTCTCATTCCAAGGTGGCATTCGAGTTCCTTCCTATACGGCTTCAAAAAGTGCTGTGATGGGCGTGACACGTGCGATGGCGAACGAATGGGCGCGCGATAATATCAACGTGAATGCGATAGCCCCCGGTTATATGGAAACGAACAATACTCAAGCTCTGCGTGAAGATGCTGAGCGTAATCAAGCGATTCTTGAGCGTATTCCGGCTGAGCGTTGGGGTAAACCGCAAGATATCGCAGGTCCTTGTGTGTTCTTAGCATCATCAGCATCGGATTACATTAATGGCTATACCATTGCTGTTGACGGTGGTTGGTTAGCACGCTAGTTGGTTTTTTATTCTAAATTTTGAGTTTGCAGCAATCTTGCAGGAGAAGATAAATGAAAATCGCTTTAATGATGGAAAACAGTCAGGCAGGTAAAAATGCCATGGTTGCAGCTGAGCTAGAGTCAGTGGCGGGTGGCATTGGTCACGATGTTTTCAACTTAGGTATGACCGACGAGAATGATCACCACTTAACGTATATCCACTTAGGTATCATGGCCAGTATTCTGATCAACTCAAAGGCTGTGGACTTTGTTGTGACGGGATGTGGAACAGGGCAAGGTGCTTTGATGTCACTGAACCTGCACCCGGGTGTGGTTTGTGGTTACTGCCTAGAGCCATCAGATGCTTTCTTGTTTAACCAAATCAACAACGGCAATGCTCTAGCTCTCGCTTTTGCTAAAGGCTTTGGCTGGGCAGGTGAACTCAACATTCGTTATATCTTTGAAAAAGCGTTCACAGGCGAGCGTGGTAATGGGTATCCACTAGAACGTGCAGAACCACAGCAACGTAATGCAGCAATTTTGAATGAAGTGAAAGCGGCGGTGGTAAAAGATAACTTTATTGATTCTCTGAGAGCTATCGACCAAGATCTAGTGAAAACAGCGGTTGGCAGCGAGCGTTTCCAACAATGCTTCTTTGAGCATTGCCAAAACCAAGAAATCGCTGATTATGTTCGTTCACTTTTAGATTAATTAGAGCGTTTAGTTCTGATAGAGCCAGCCTTGTTCGGCTGGCTTTTTGATGAATAATTAAAGCAATGTAATGAGACAAACAGTAATCAACTGGCTAAATTGCGATTCGTGTTTTCCTGCATCTACTCTTCATCTTCGGTTTCTTTGGAAGCATTCGAGGCACAGCCTTTCTCTAGCCAGTTGTTCAGTACGTGTTGCAGTGCCTTCAAAGAGGTTGGCTTCTCTAGGCGACCATCCATCAGTTTGCTGATCATATCTAACTCGTGTTGTCCTGATTCGCCAGACAAAGCAATGATTGGCGTTTGAGGAGAGCGTGCCTTGATAATTTGGCTTGCGTCAAAACCATTCATTATCGGCATTTGTACGTCCATTAAGATCAAATCGACCTTGTGTGTTTTGAACAGTTCGACGGCATTCTCACCGTTTTTGGCTTGTAAGCTATTGACGCCAAGTCGACTCAAGTACATTTGAACAAGCGTGCGTTGTACTTCTTTATCATCGACGATCAGTACGGTTGGAGCCAAATGATTCCCTGGGGTTAGCGTGCTTGTTGGTTCTGAATTTTGCGTTGCCGCTTGGTTGTCTGGCTTAGCTTCAGCGTTGGTTTTGTTTTCAGTTGCAGTTTGATTACCTTTCCAATCATCGAAGTAAGGCGTACGAAGTGCGTCTGCTTTGGGGGCATTGGGTACCACCGGGAAGTACAGGTGGAACTCAGTAAACTCCCCAAGTTTAGAGTGGCACTCAACTCGGCCGCCAAATGAACGCATCACTCGTTGGCAATAACCGAGCCCTAGGCCGCTACCACCGCTTTTTTGGTAAGAGAAGAAATCATCAAAAATTTTATGTGTAATGGCTTCGTCAATGCCGGGGCCGGTATCTCGGAATATTAGAACGTTCTCGTACGGTCCGGTGTTGGTGCTGATCTCAATTTGGCTTTCTGGATAAGAATCAAAGTAATAGATTGCATTGCGTATCAAGTTGAAAATGACGAAGTTGAATAAGGTTTCATTCAGCTTTGCTACAAAATCAGCGTGTTGTGGTAAACGAATGCGTTCAATGATCTTTTCATTCTCAAAACCATAGTGGCTTACGGCTTGATCTACGGCTTTGTGGATAGAGGTCATGGTCACAGGGCCGTGTTCAGGCGTACTGTCACTGACTTCGCGCAGGATTATATCAATCAGCTGTCGACCACGTTGAATCGCAGCTTGGCCGTTCTCAATATCAAGTAAGATCTGTTTCGCTGGAGCTTGATTATCAATGTGCTGTTTTAACACCTCAAAATGCAACTGCACTTGAGCCAGCGGGTTACGCATTTCATGAGCGATTGAGTTAGCAAGGGCACGGCTTTGGCGGATGCGTCTATCGGCTTCGATAGTGCTTTGTACTCGAGTTAATAAGGTTTGCAGGGCAGAGATCTCTTCGTTAGAGAACATCTGATCGTTGCTCTTGTGTGACGATACTAACAAGTGCGTGACCGATTTCCCCTGGCCAAACAGAGGCATCACCAAAGCGGTATCGTTGGAGCTCATTTTGTCATACAGGGCTTTGATTGAGCGCTTGGCTGGTGCGGTGTAATCAAGCTCCTGAGACAACTCATCGAACACTAAAACGGACTTGTTAGTAGACAGATAATCTTCGTAGAAGGTTTCGTTGTAGTTGCTGTTGACTAGACGTAGCTTATCTTCTGGAATTTGCAGTAGGCTACCCAAACGACGCATTGCATCATCAATCGACAGCTTGAAATCGTCTTCTAGTGAGAGGATCTGTTGTACTGGCGTTTTCTTGTTTCCGTAGACAAAGAACGAGGCGTAGTGGCTTACGCGCTTGTAGAGAACATGCCACGTGATGCCGATAATCGCGCAGATTGGGATAGCAACAAGCCATTGACTGTCGTCTGTCAGCGGGATAAATATCGCGCCAAAAGGGATC
This sequence comes from Vibrio sp. 10N.261.51.C6, assembly GCF_041471785.1. NCBI lineage: Bacteria > Pseudomonadati > Pseudomonadota > Gammaproteobacteria > Vibrionales > Vibrionaceae > Vibrio > Vibrio sp. 10N.261.51.C6. The sequence continues at coordinate 45,535 of NZ_JBFRPB010000036.1, forward strand.
ACCAAAATAGCACAAACCAACATCGCATTTAGGCTCATGTACGCCAGGTATTTCACGCTGTAGAAGCGCGAGGTCAGCAGGGCATAGCCAACGAACAACATTTCACTTATCGACAAAGCTGGTGGCAGCCAAGTGAGCGAGAAATCACGCAAGAAGTAGGTCATGCCTAGGTGGATCGTCGCAGTAGACAGCATGAAGACTAAAATGCCGGCGATCATATAGTTGGTTTTGGCTAAAGTTAGCTTGCTGCTGTTGGCGCGCATGGCCACCAGGTTGAGTAGTGTTAGCACTACAAAGCTAATCATCCCAATAAAGAAGTACGGCGTATGCGGGCCAAACTCAATCACGAACTGGCTTGGGCCTGCAATGGTGACGTGTTCAACGGTTAACCCCGGACTTAAATTGATAAAGAAGGAGTAGACGGTCAGGGTGACGAAAATGGCTTGCTGCCACACATGAACCTTACCATTACGTTGTTCAGCGGCGAGTTTGCACGAGAAGTAATAGGCAAAGGCAAACGCAAAGAACGAGGCGAGGTTGGCAAACTTTGCGGCGAACACGGCGGCCGAGGCCCCAAGTTCCGGTAATAAGTCGGTATGGAAATAAGCGTTACTGCTGATCCACGCAACAATGCAGATCGAATACGCGATGTAAGGGGCATGGTGTGTCCCTGCGATCACTTCGTTCTTCTGTTTCAGGCGATAGCAGTAATAGAACAACCACATGACAACCACAGCCACGGTTGCAAGCAGTGTGATTGCTTTTGCATAGATGATCGCCTCTAGGCCGAAATCAAACATGTTCATCCTTTTTCACCGAGCTAGTTTTTCCTGCCGAGCGCGACTTTTCTAATGACTTTCTGCTTTCTCGCACTGCGCGTTTGTAGCTTCGAAAATCGACATTATTGAACGCTTTTACCATCATCTCAAAATTCCAGAATCCACGATAAATTGTCGTGCCATCGTCATTTAATTCGCAATATCCAGAATGGAAGTATGCATTGGAATCAATGGTTTGATAAAACTGAAGCATGAAAGGTTGCTCGATAATAGTGAAGCCAATCTTATAGCCTATTTGGTGTAACACACTCATCAGCTCTTTTTGAGAAAGGTAGAGGAAATAGAGCTTTTGTTGGGTATTGCCACTGACTGTCAGACGTAACACCTCACACAGGGCATCTTTGTCGGACAATTGTAACTGGAATTGTTGGTCAAATTCTGGGAGAGAGTAACATTTTGACAGTGTAGGCGGTGTGAAAAGTTGTAACCCTGCGAGTTCATCGTAGCCGTAATTGGGTAAACAGTATTGCCATTGCTCATTGCTGAACGGCGGTGCGTAACTTAGCCAAGTGTCATTCTTAGACCAGTCTTGAATCAGCGCAGAGGAAACCAGTGTTGGAAAGGCTTCATCGACTGGATGCTTGAGCAGAATAAAATGCTTACCTGCCTGAGAAAGGTGTAATAAAGGCAGCATCTCAAACCATTTCTCGCCCTTGATGAACACCTCGAGATTGCTTAAAGCAATGGCATCGCTGATTGGCATTCCTTGTGGGTGACTCGGTGTTTGTACCAAAAGTGGCTCATGTTCTATCTGTTCGATGATCGCACCGTAATAAGCACTGTCATTGATAGGGAGGTCGACATGAGAAATGGAGCTTGGATTTAATGGTGATTTTGCTTTGATTGCGGCAATTTCACATTCACACCAAAAATCTAACCAATGCATGTAGCACTGGCCTACGGCCTGCTCTAGAAGATCAACCTCTGCAGATAGTGTGTTTGGATAGCGCAGAATCAGATCGCGGTAGTCCATCACCTCAAACAATACCGAATAGCTTTTGTTTTGATGCTCAGGGAAAAGCAATTCTAATTGGCTTCTACGATATTCAGTCACGCTTTGAAAAAGCTCAGTGCGCTCATGTGGCTGATAAGTGCTGATGACGAGCTCTATCAGCGCTCGCTGTTTTATTTCGATAGACAGACTGCTAGCCAACAGTGAGCCTAAAGACGACGTTAATTTCATGTTTAACCTAGCCTAGGTTTATATAATTATTTTTATTTGATCTGCACTATCTATAGGACACTGATTTTAGGTATGTGTTTGAAGTTACGTTACTTTGAGAGAGCTAATCGTAACTTTACTTGTGTCCATGTTGTGAGAAGTAAGTTGCATAATCGGGTGAGATTTTACTACTTGCACCCACCCTTAACAATAAAGATTTTCCATATTTGAATGAATTCACAGATGAACAAAGTACATTATTATCAACAACTTGTAGGGCTGGTTCACAGTTTTAAAATCAGACATGATTAAGCCGAGCATAAACTTTTGAATTTATAAAATAATCTCAAATATCTATTTTTTGAACCAATATCATAATCCAAATCAACATGAGCTCATCTTATTAATCGTAACGGAAATGTTTTGGGTGTTAAGTATGTAATTAACTGATTAATTGTACCTTTCTTATACTCGCTTATTCTCTCACTACCCATTTTAATGTTCTAAATATCAGGTGGATAAGCGAAGGGCTCCAGCGCTCGGTTTGTTTTCCTGACAATCTCCTGTGTTTATAGAGTAGTTACACCATAATCTCTGATGAAGTGATGACATTCGAGGTTTAAGCTTGCCTGCATATGAAACATTATTGCGAGTAATCCCTCGTAAATGATTGAGGTAGAGAGAATTTATGAAGAACGTACGATTAACATCATTACTTGGAACAGCAACCTTGTTTAGTGTCGTGGCGTTAGCTGGGTGTAGTCAGAAATCAGAGGTACCAACTCAACCGCAAGAGAATGCGAACCCCATCTGCAGCACTAAAAACCTGACGGGTGGTTGGTCGAAAAGTGAGATAACACCAGAAGCCAAGCAAGCTTTAAACGCAGTTCTTAGCCAAATGAACACTTCAGCTGAGCTCAAGCAGATCTTGAGTGTTCGAACTCAGGTTGTCGCGGGTTTGAATTACGCTATTGAGTTTGAAATGGATAATGGTGAAGTGTGGAACACCATCGTTTACCGTTCTCTACAAGGTGACATCGAAATGACGCAACCTGCACAGAAAGGTCTTCTGTGCTCATAATCTAGATGCGTCTGTATCTTGTGAGATAGGCTTATAGCAAATAAAAATGGCTCCGTATTGGGCTGTCTCTTATACA
>NZ_JBFRPB010000037.1:0-65211 GCF_041471785.1 Vibrio sp. 10N.261.51.C6
ACTTTACGGGGTCACTTCATTATGCTCGGCTTTACTAATATTAAGTGGATTGGTTTAGACTAAAACGCGTAACGCATACCGAGCTGTAGCTCATCTTCGTCGTTATCGCCTTGCCCACCTTCGCCCTCGTCTAACATGTTAAACTTATAACTACCAAAGAAGGCCACATCGCCAATATAACGTGCGTATTCTAGACCGATAAAGTTAATGTCGTAATCTGCAATATCGTCAGCTTCAAAGTAGCTGTAGGTCAGGTTGACGTTGTTGGCACCAAACGAGTATCCCAAGTAAGCATCGGCAGAATCGTAGTCTGAATCTTTTACGCCTAGACCTGAAATACTACCAAATTGATAGAGTGCGGCGAACCAAACCCCCTGATCGTTGGTGTACTTAACCGCACCAATATAGGCATCAGAAGTTTCTGTATCTGTCCCAACGCCATAGGTTTCATCACTTGACGCATAACCGACGCCAATATCTAACCCAATCGAAGTGCTGCCGGCGACAACTGCACCGAAGCCGTCACTTTGTGCTGATTCACTATCTGAATTGAAATTGCCATCAATTTGAAAGGTGATGTTGTCGCTTGTCAGTTCATAACGTAAAACATTTTTTGCTCGATCAGCAGTCGACACCGTGTATTCATTGATATAGCCGCTGAAGGTTTCAGCCATATCCGTCCAATCGGTTAAGTAGGTAACGGCATTATTTTGGTGGCCATAATAGACGTTACCGTGATTGGTTTGAACACCCGTATATAAGAATCGAGTGTTAATGCCGATATCATCTGATGCGCCATCTTCAGACTCTGTTAGTTCGAATTCATATTTCCCAAAAAAGGAAACATCGTCCGACGCTTTTTGTGTGCCATCGACACTTAAGCGGACACGTGATCTATCACTATAGGTGCTACTATTACCAGCACTTTTATTCGCATCAGAGAAATTCCCTCGAACTTCTGCGCGGCCGCCGATATTGAATACTGTTTCATCTGTCTCATAAATGGTCGCCGCCGATACGGCAGATGTCGATAGTATGCTCGCCACTGCAATGGCGATATGTGATTTTTTCATAATTTATTCCCTATTTTTCACACTTGTATTTATCGCAAACCATAGATTCACGTATAGCATTGAATTTAGATTATTGATTCCTACAGGTTATGAATATAGGCGCGCTTTGCCATTATGCAAATTTCATTATGTATTACTGTGCTGTATGTATTCAAAATAGCTATGATGTGTGGGGTTGGGTTTTGAATTGCTTATAGATTGTTGCTCTTGAGGGAGATTAATTGTAGCTGATGTTTTTCTACTATAGAGTGCTATCGTAGTATTTATGTATGTTGGTAATAACCCGGCCACTTTATATGAAAAATCCGAATTCAGTCATTGCGGCCTAGTAATTCGATGACGACGATTACAAAATCGTGGTGATTTTTATGAATGATGTATTTCAGTGAGTTACAAAGCCTCTGCGTGCCTTTCACTTATAATGATCAAAATACTACGGTAACCCAATGGGCAAGCAAAATTTTTGACACTAAATATAGGCATTGATCTATACCTGTATGGTTACTGTAAAGGCCAAGAAAAACGGTATAGACAACAAAAATCCCAAATTGAACACATTAGGTTAGTTAATTGGTTGTCATCAAGGATTAGAATTTTTTCTAACTAAACTTTGTTTTTCAGCGGTTTGACGATAATCTGGGTGTAAAATCGACATGTTGTTATGTCTTTGATTGCAAAGTGAGCAAACGAATCGCAAGATGCCAGTTAATACTTGCACCATCTGTTTATCATAGATATCATCGTTGGCGTTCTAAGGGAATGCGTCCGTAGCTCAGTTGGTTAGAGTACCGCCTTGACATGGCGGGGGTCGGTGATTCGAGTTCACTCGGACGCACCATTCCTTCTTTAGTTTTTATTGCATAACTATTGAGTTTGTCACAATGGTAGTAATAAGAAATTAGAACATCGCCCGCTTAGCTCAGTTGGTTAGAGTACTTGCATGACATGCAAGGTGTCACTGGTTCGAGTCCAGTAGCGGGCACCACATTATACGAAAGAGCCCACCTAGTGTGGGCTTTTTTGTGCCTGTAATTCCTCTTTTTATCAGACTCTTAGCCATTTCTTGGTCCCAAGAGATCCCATGATGTGTTGTAAAATCCACCGTTTAAAGTAATCTCTGAAGTAGTCTTTTAAGATCTAAGCAATTTCGAGGTTACTTCAGGGGGTTACGATGGCGAAAAAGGTACAGCCTTTAACGGCTACTCAAATCAAACAAGCAAAGCCTAAAGAGAAAGAATATAATTTAGGTGACGGTGATGGATTATCATTGAAGATTAAGCCTATAGGAACAAAACTATGGCGTTTTTCATATTATCACCCCATTTCACGAAAGCGCTTGAACCTAGCCTTAGGTAAGTACCCTGATATCTCCCTAGCCAAAGCAAGAACTAAAGCGATTGAGGCAAGAGAGCTTCTTGCAGACGGTATTGATCCTAAAGAGCATCGTGATACGACACTCAGAGAAAAACAGTTAGAATTGGCGAATACGTTACAGTCGGTATTTGATGACTGGATTGAAGTGAAGAGAACAAGCGTCAAAGAGCAAACCGCTAAGAAGCTAAAGCAACGAATTGAGAAGTACCTCTTACCTGATCTTGGTAAGTTTCCCCTTGGTGACATTACGGCACCACAAGCGATAAAAACAATTAAACCCATTGCGAATCAAGGTAAATTAGAAACAGTAGGGCGTTTGTGTCGTAACCTCAATGAGATAATGACCTTTGCAGTAAACACGGGTGTGATTGAGCACAACAAGCTCGCAGGCATTGGTAAAGCCTTTGAAACCGCCAAGGTCACCAACCAAGCTTCGTTAGCCCCAGATGAGCTTCCAGAGCTTCTCAAAACAATCAACTATGCATCCATTAAACCCATCACTCGCTGCTTGCTAGAATGGCAACTTCATACCATGACAAGACCTGCTGAAACGGCTGGGGCACGTTGGGATGAAATTGACAGAGAAAAGATGCTTTGGGTCATTCCTGCTGAACGAATGAAAAAGGGAAGAGTGCATACTGTCCCGTTAACAAAACAAACTCTAGATCTATTAGAAACCATTGATTTCATCACGGGTGATAGTGAATACCTTTTCCCTGCAGACAAAAGTAACAAAAATCACATTAACAAAGAGACAGCAAATAAAGCATTGGTACGAATGGGCATGAAGGGTAGGCAAACTTCTCACGGTTTGCGCGCATTAGCCAGTACCACCTTAAATGAGCAAAACTTCGATCCAGATATTATAGAAGCCGCACTTTCTCATGTGGATAGAGATAAGGTAAGAAGTGCATACAACCGAACTGACTACCTTGAACGCCGTAAAGTTCTCATGGTGTGGTGGAGTGATCATATCGAAGAAGCTGCTTCGGGGAGCTTGTCGATGAGTGGTAAAAAGAGCCTGAAGGTTGTGGGTTAGGTTGATTAGCTCTAAGCATAACTGAGTGTCAATACCATTAATATTTTAAAAATTTCCCATGATGTTATCTCGTGCATGAGAAGAACGTTGACATCGACATCATTTTCCAGTTTTTATTGAGTCCGACACTCTGCTATTTATGCTATTAATAGCATGAATAGCCCTCTTTATCGGTAGCTTGCAAGGATGATGGTTTGAGATTTATCAACAAGGTTTTTTATAAGTTGAGTGACATTGATACGAAAGTGTCAATGAAGGATAAGCTGAAAACGTGTCTTGAGCTCGATATACCGCTGTTAGTCGATGTACCCAATGGTTACAGCGTATGGGGCATTGATAAGCAATTGGATGAACTGACAAGGCAAGATGTTGTTTTAAGTGAAAGCGATTATTCAAAAAAAATCATGCTCATGCATCATCTTTTGGAAGGAGAATATCTCTCTCGTGTTAATCCACCCAAAATTAACACTCTTTTTTTAGGAGCATCTACATTAGTTGCTGGTGTTGAATATCTACAAGTAACAGAAAGTGATACGAAAAAGCTTTTAGCTTCTGAAAATATCACGACTGATACATTCAAAGGTGTGGTTACTTTCGATGACAAAGAGCAACACTTTGCCTTAAATGAGTCAATACCTGTTTCTCCTTATGATTTTAAGCTTGGGAGTAATACCGATAATGGTCATCCCATAATGCAGAAAATTAAAAATGGGATGAGTAATTCGCGTTTTGTACTTTGTGATAAAGCAACACGTAGTAACAATGATTTTAACTTTCCAGTAGGAAGTGAACTCAATTTGTCAGTGAGCTTGTTAGAAGTCGTTATTAGAGAGAGTGACGTTTCAAAGCTAGTGTTCAACGACAAAGATTATCAACAGAGCGCATATTACCTGGAACCGGAGTACCATGCATCTACTGCATTATGGGAGCTATCGAATTGTGGGTATGCTCTGTATGTTAAAAACGCATCCGTTGTCTCCGGTGGCTGTTCAGGCTACCTATTTCGCAATTTTAAGAGCTTTAAAAAAAAGGGAGAGCGTGAAGCGGGAGCTTTTCTGATTAAAGACAAAACAGGTAAAAACTTCAATCTTGTCAAAGAAGTTTATAGCCACCACTGGCTATCAGATACTAAGCTGAGCAAGAAAAATGTACAAGAAATAGCCAGGAATGTTCTAGATGAACTACATGAAGTTCTTGATACAAATGACACATATATTCATGCAATAGAATTAATTATCAGGCCAGATAAGTACAAAAAATTAAAATAGTAAAAGAGTCGTAGCCCTTTTGTATAAAGGGCTGGGGTGGGTTTTTATGCCGAAAAATCAACTCCACTCCTTTTTGTAACTTTGTCCTTTAATGTTTAATGGCACCTTAAATCAACTAAGGAGCTTTAAATGTTATCTACTCACTCAGAACTTCGTTCAAACCAAATTCTTCGACTTAAGGATGTCATGTTAATGACGGGCCTTTCTCGGTCGACTATCTATGACAAACAAAACCCTTCATCAAAACGTTTTGACCCTTCATTTCCTCAGAAAATCAAACTAGGCGCAAGAGCGGTAGGTTGGTTGATGGGAGATATGCAAACTTGGTTAAATTTGATGAGAAATAACTCTATCGCAGGGCGTGATTAGAGAGGTGGTTATCAAAATTTAATCATTTTATGTCGTTATCGATAGGAGTGCACATGTTATATCAATTTCCAATTTCGTCGGAGGCCTTTCCCATTGTCTCTCCGTCATCACTAATCACTAAAGCCTATATGGAGGCTAAATTCATCACGCAAGCGCCTGATTCGATGATCTATATGACCGCTATTAGTTCCGTTTCACTCGCATTACAAGGCGTTATTGATGTAGAAATACCCACGGGAAAAGTAAGCCCTGTCTCACTAATGGGGTTAACGATTGCAGAATCAGGAGAGCGTAAATCATCAGTAGAGAATTTATTCACAAAAGGAATCAAATCGTTTCAAAAAGAAAATATTGAATGTTACCAAACACAATTAGATCGATACCAGATTCAACTTGAGTTACATGAAAAAAAAGTCGCTCGTATAAAAAAGTTAGTCAATTTGGATGATGAACTTGAATGTGAGTCAATGGCAAACCAGTTACTCGAACTCGAAGAAAAAAAACCAATTAAACCAAAACTCGATTTGCTCTCATATGAAGATAGTACTATTGAAGCATTGCTGAGTGGTCTCAGTGAGAATGTACCAAATGCTTTTCTTGGGTCTAGTGAAGGGGGAGTATTACTTAACAGCCGAGCGATGGCGCAAACAGCTAGCCTGAATGCAATTTGGAGTGGTGATGATGTTACTGTCAATAGGAAAACAACAGGATCATATACAGTAGAAAGCGCTCGGTTAACCGTCCATATAATGACGCAATCAAGTGCGCTAGATCGCTTTATTAAAAAATCAAAGGATAGTGTGCGTGGTAATGGATTCTTGGCTCGTCTTCTTGTTTGTGAGCCATCATCCAAAATTGGGTTTAGGCAGTCTTCAGGGATAGACTATTCACGAGACGGTATCGAGGAGTTTAATGGTAAGCTTTATCATTGGCTGTCGGAGTCCCAAGACATTTCTAATTACACCAATAGAAAAATTGTTAGATTCTCCAATGGAGCAAAAAAAATCTGGCAGGATGTTTACAACGATATTGAAGTAAAGATGAGACCTAACGGTATCTTTCAGAAAGTTGCAGATCATGCCTCAAAGTTACCAGAAAATATCGCAAGGTTAGCGGCTTTAATTCATTGTTTTGATGGCGATTTAGATGATGAAATTTCTTCGGACACACTCCTAGAGTCAATTAATTTAATAAGTTATTTCTCTGGTCAGTTTGTGAAAGTTTTCTCTGCACCACCGAAGTGTGAAGTAGATGCTTATAATTTAATACAGTGGTTTCATACTCTTTCAAATTCAGGTGTTAGATATATCAAACGAAATGATATTTTTCAATTTGGGCCATATGGGACAAGAAACAAAAAAAACCTAGAGCAAGCATTAGAGTACCTAAAACCCAATTATATATTAAGTGAAATTATGATCAAACCAAAGACAAGGGTCGTCGATCTCTGTCCTCTTTGTCCACGTAATGATGCGAAAATCATGATTGATTTGGGATTGAATATTTCTATTTGATTTACATTAAATCGATTAGCCATAGAGGTAATAATTTATAGATAATAAGTTAGATTTACAATAAATATAGATAGAATTGTTTGTGAATAAGTCCAGAGTAATAAGTAAGAATGAACTAGGGGGGTAAACATCAAAATAATAAAGTGGTATCTATCTATCCCCTAGTTTAGCTGTTAGTTGAGTTTGATATTTTGTCGGTTATAGTAATATATATCTTTTGTTAGTATGAGGTTTTTATTATTCATACCTTAAGAATGAAGTGAAGTAGATATGGCTATTGTTTTTTTAACTAAGAGGTGTTAAGTTGAAATGAATTTAATTAAAACAGGAGTGTTCAATAATTATCGTGTGATATTTAAACATGGACCATTAATACAAAGAATATTAATAGCGAATGAATTAATGATGGCTAAATCTTTGTCTGATCATAACCGTCTTCTTGTTATGCGCTTTGAGCTGAAGTTTCCCAAAGGTTACTCAGGACCTACTGAGATAATATCGAAGTTTTTTGATTCTCTTCGTTTTAAAATTAAATATGACTTAAGAAGGAAAAGTAAAAATAGGAATCGTAAAGTTAATTGCAATATTAACTACGTATGGGTGAAAGAGTTGAGTGGTAACGAAGGTTGGCATTACCATGTCGCTCTAGTTTTAAATTACAATGTGTATAAAGGGTTTGGAAAGATTGGTAGTACTAGAAATAATACCATTAATCGTATTTCAGAGGCTTGGGCGAGTGCAATAAAATGTTCAGTGAATGATGTGAAGGGGTTGGTTCATATTCCCAGCAAAAATTCAACATATGAATTAAATAAGAGTTCCCCCTCATTTCATGACACATTTTATGCTGTATTGTTTAGGTTAAGTTATTTGGCGAAGCTTAAAACAAAGCCCTATGGTGGTAATGCTAGGGTGCGTTTTTACGGGATGAGTAAGAGTTAACTTTCTGTAGAGTATTTATGGTATATATATGAGTCAGTGAAAAAAAGAGGTGTAAAATAACCTCTTTGAAGAGCCTGTAATTTAAATTGTGTATCTGCTTATAATTAAGCCAACCATGGCTAAGGATAAGCAATATGGATAAGAAAGCTTTAGAAGCCTTCGCTCGCGAAGCCGCTAAGTCGATTAAGACTCCTTCTGATCTTGATGACTTCAGGAAAATGTTAACCAAGGTGACAGTTGAGACAGCCTTAAATGCTGAACTCGATGAGCACCTTGGTTACGAAAAACACTCGCCAACTAACGATAGTAACAGTCGAAATGGGTACTCCTCCAAACGCCTAATTACAGACGATGGCGAGATCCAGTTAGAAATTCCTCGTGACCGTGACGCGTCCTTCGAGCCTAAACTCGTTCGTAAGCATCAGACTCGATTCCAATCGATGGACGACAAGATCTTAAGCTTGTATGCCAAGGGAATGACCACCCGTGAAATCGTCGCGACCTTCAAAGAAATGTACGATGCCGATATCTCCGCCAGTCTAATATCTAAGGTCACTGATGCTGTTTTAGAACAAGTCGTTGAGTGGCAATCTCGTCCGCTTGATGCGGTCTATCCCATCGTGTATCTCGACTGCATCGTCGTAAAAGTACGTCAGAATAAGCAGGTCATCAACAAAGCCATTTATCTCGCTCTTGGCGTAAATATGGACGGTCAGAAAGAACTTCTTGGGATGTGGATGTCTGAAACCGAAGGAGCGAAATTCTGGCTCAGCGTGCTCACCGAACTTCAAAATCGAGGGGTGAATGATATCCTCATCGCGTGTGTAGATGGCCTAAAGGGCTTTCCTGATGCCATTAATGCCGTTTATCCAAAAACTCAAATTCAGCTCTGTATCGTCCACATGATACGGAACTCAATGAAATACGTCCCATGGAAAGACTACAAGACCATTACCGCAGACTTAAAAGAAATCTATCAAGCTACGACGGAAGATGAAGCCTTGTTGGCGCTAGAGCACTTTGGTGATAAATGGGATGAAAAGTACCCTCAAATCAGTCGCTCCTGGACGGCTCATTGGGATAATCTCAATACTCTGTTTAGCTACCCTCAAGATATCCGTAAAGCTATCTACACGACGAATGCGATTGAATCACTGAACAGCGTGATCAGAAAGGCGACCAAGAAACGTAAACTGTTTCCGACGGATGAATCGGCTAGAAAGGTGGTGTATCTGGCGATTATGGATGCTTCCAAAAGATGGACAATGCCAATCCATCACTGGAAGCAAGCTCTAAACCGCTTTATGATTATGTTCGAAGACCGACTAACTGAATACTTGTAACAAAGAGCAGTTACACAGAATTATTTACAGGGTCTCTTTGAAAAGTCAATCTATAAAGTTTGGGTTGCTTTATTATTTCGCTGTTCCATTTTTGTTGTTATCCATGCTTGAATTTCATGATCTATCCAAGCAACAGAGCGAGCACCTAGTGATATGGGATGCGGAAATTGTCCTTCGTTGAGATATTTGTAAAGTGATGAGCGTGATATACCTGTAACCTGAATCACCTCTTTCAATCGCAATAGGCGGCTCGAAGTTGGTAACTCTTTAATACTCTTCATTTCGTTGTTCATAACACTAACTCCCTAAAGTCATTATCAATATCATCTTGTGTCACGCCAATGTAGCGCAGCGTTACACCCTCAGAACTGTGGCGAAGCATCCGCATTACTCGTGCAATATCTTTGGTGCTTTTGTATAAGTGATAGCCTCTGGTCTTTCGCATTGAGTGAGTTCCTAACGGAAAACTAATCTCTTCACCAATCGATGAAAACGCTTGGCTAACCGCTCGGCGACTCAATGGATTGGCAGATTTGTTTATTGCTTGCTGATTTCGGTAAGATTGGAATAAGTAGATGTGGTGGGGATTCTCCTTTTTAATGCGAAGGATGATTTCTAGGCTTCTTGGGTTTAATGCAATCTGGGCTACTTTGCCCGTTTTAGATTCACGGATGGTTAAACGGTCTTCTTCGATGTCACTGAACTTAATCGCCAGTAAATCCGAAATCCGTAAAGCCAGATTGATACCAACATTCCAGATATCCGACATTCGCTTACTATGCCGTATTTCTAATAAGTGGCCGATGAGCTGGATAGTGTCACGGTTTTTCACCGCTTGAACTTCTGCCATAACGCAGCTTCCTTTTTTCGATGAAAATGATGATTAGAGGAACTTCAAAGCAGACCAGAAATGAAAAGCCTTGTTCCATAAGGGTTGGCAAGTTCCCAAATTGCTAAAATGGGAACTTGGATGCTTTTCAGCTCTTGGTGACTTTGATTTGGTCAAACACACCATCAGATAAATACTCCAAAAAGTTACTTTCCCACGTTCGGTAAAAAGATTTCACTTCTCGATGTGCTAAAGCGCAAGGTGCTAGAAACATCTGCCTGAATATGTTGCTCTCAATATTGAAATCTAGCTCGATGGTTAACTCTGGATAGGCACCTCCAGAATAAGCAAAGTCGGTGATGTAACAGAATCGCCACTTATCACCTTTATTGCGGATCATGATTTCTACTGGATGATACCCACCAGCTTCAGCGCTATAACTCGTGTCCCGAAAGTTAATGGTTAATAAATCACAGTCGTTATCCCCATTACCTTTTTGAACTTGTTTAGTGATTACGTTGTGAAAGCGAGTCGAGATAGGCAGGACACAAGGGTGAAACTGCATCGTTTGAAATTTGGTTGCGACTGGCATGGTATGCCTCCTTGGTTAGTAGTTATGGGATTGATGATTCAGTGGGCGTGTCTATATTGACGAGTGTTGCTTGTATACCGTCAAAGGAGCCTTGTTGAATTTGCTTGAGGAAAGACCGTTCATAGCTTTGATACAAGCTTGTTACTTGTGGCTGGTGGAGTTCACAGTGTTCAATGTCTGGCTGATAAAACCATCCACGTAGAAAATTGAAGTAGAGCTCGACCTCAATTTTTTCGGTTTGCTCGTTTGGATAAGCAAAGCTAGTGACAAAGACGATGCACCAGCGATTGTTGTCTGATTGATTTATCGATCTGTTGAGTTGGATCTCTACGGGGTGAAAACCGCTGCGGTCTTGGTAGTAGCTCGATACTCGAAAGTTAAGGGCTATCCGTGATGCAAAGGTAGGGATATCTAATTGCTCAACAAGGACATTGAGGTATTCCACTAGCAGTCGATGCGGTGTGGTTTGGCTCATAACAAACCTCGCTCAGCAAAAGATACGCATTGCTCACCTACGACGACATGATCCAATACTCGGATATCAACCAATGCTAGAGCATCAGAGAGACGTTGAGTGATCCTCCGGTCAGCTTGTGATGGCTCAGGTGAGCCGGATGGATGATTATGACCAAAGATAGCCGCCGCCGAGTTCAGCATTAATCCTTCCTTGACGACTTCCCTTGGATAAACGCTAGCAGCATCGATGGTGCCAAAGAACATCTCCTTGTATTCAATGAGTTGGTTTTGATTATCAAGAAACATCACGGCAAACACTTCTCTGTCGTAATGCGCCAGTTTCATCTGTAGATATTGCTTAGTGTTTTCTGGGCTAGTGAATGAGCCTGAACGGGCATACTTCGCTGCGAGCATAGTCGATGCGGTCTCTAGGATTTGACGAAGCTCTGTGGGCTCGTTTGGCGTGTAATGATTTGAATGCATGTACTTTCCTTCTTGTGCGTTAAAGGTATGTGCATCCAAATAATATGTAGCTAAAAAATAATGGAATCCTTCCCCATAGAAGCAGCCCAATCACGCTGGGCTGCTTTAGGTCATGGTTGCTGTTTATCTTGTTGTTTAGCCCAGTTGTAACCACTCACAACGCCATAGATGAACAACTCTATTAGTGTCTTAGTAGGTTGGTGGGGATTCACCATTCACCTCCTTGTTGATGTGATACAAGCCTGCGCCAACGATAAAGCCAGCAATGAACACAAACGGCATAAGAGCCTCCTGCTTAGTTTGATTTAAGAAACGAGCATAAATGGAAGCCTGCGACTAGCTGGCTTCAGAAAGGTAATGTGTGGTTGAAAAAAGTTGGAGTATGGTGATTTACGCTGTGGAGTAATTAAATGCACATTCTCGTTATCTCATGATTTGAACTAACCGGAAATCATCATGAGATTAATCAAATTAAAAGAAGTAATGACCTTAACCAGCCTCGCACGCTCTACCATCTACAAGTACATGAGCGAAGGTGGGTTTCCCAAAGCCGTACCATTAGGTTGTCGTTCGGTAGGATGGGTAGAAGAAGAGGTAACAGATTGGATATTGGATAGGATTGGTGAGCGTGATAATGCTGATTGACAGATAATGGACGGAAGCTAGTGTTTCTTTCTAGGCTGTTTAATCTAATCTGGCTTTTCCTCATTCTTTATTAAAGCATTTATTCAGTGGCAGGTTGTGCCACTAGAATCGCAGTACTTTTGCTTATGGGTAGCGGTTTAGAATCATCACAATCATAGTGCAGCTACTTAGGTTAATGAATAGGTCATACTAACCTCTTTTTTATGTGCTTATATTTATAAAAACAAATTTGTCTAATAGTCACATTTACAACTAAACACTGTTTAGTAAAGCCCGTGATTGCTTCATACATTCAGCTAATAAACATCCCTTACACTGCTTATAACTTAATCATAACAGCTTATAGGTGGTTATAAGTCATGAGTACTAATGCAAAAGCTTGGGTTGAACAGGTTGTTCTTCCTACTTACCCAACGGGCAAGGTGGATCCCAATCCGCTGTTTTTAGAGAACCGTGTTTATCAAGGTTCATCGGGTTCCGTTTATCCTTACGGTGTAATTGATAGCATTACAGATCAAAAAGTCGATCAAACTTATCAAGCGGTATATATCGAAAATGATTATATCAAAGTCATGCTACTGCCAGAGCTTGGTGGGCGCATTCACCGTGCGTATGACAAGGTAAAAGGCCGTGATTTTGTGTACTACAACGAAGTGATTAAACCCGCTCTGGTTGGTTTATTAGGGCCGTGGATTTCTGGTGGTATCGAATTTAACTGGCCGCAACACCACCGCCCGACGACCTTTATGTCGACTGATTTCACCATTGAACATCATGATGATGGCGCTGTGACGGTGTGGATGGGCGAAGTTGAGCACATGTACGGTTTGCAAATCATGGCAGGCTTTAAGGTTTACCCAAACAAAGCTCTGATTGAGATCACGGGGAAAGTCTACAATGGTAATGAAACGCCCCGTCAATTCTTATGGTGGTCGAATCCCGCAGTTAAAGGTGGTGACGATCATCAAAGTATCTTCCCGCCAGATGTCACCGCGGTATACGATCACGGTAAGCGCGATGTCTCTAATTTCCCAATCGCTACGGGCGAATATTACAAGGTGGATTACTCGCCTGGTACCGATATCTCGCGTTATAAAAATCTTCCTGTACCGACGTCTTACATGGCAGATAAATCGGCTTACGACTTTGTGGGCGCATACAGCCACAACGAACAGGGCGGTTTGCTTCATGTTGCCAATCACCATGTTTCTCCGGGTAAAAAACAATGGACCTGGGGTAACTGCGATTTCGGTATTGCATGGGATCGTCAACTCACCGATACCAATGGCCCTTACATTGAATTAATGACAGGTGTGTTTACCGACAACCAACCCGACTTTACATGGATCGATAGCCATGAAGAGAAGGTGTTTGTTCAACACTTCTTGCCATACAGTTATCTTGGTAATGTGCATAACGCCAATACTGACGTGGCGATAAAACTTGAACGCTCAAATGGCAAGCTAGAGTGGGCAGTTTATGCCATTGCGGAAATCACTGATTACACTATGGTGATTTCAGACGGCAAGAATACAGTGTACGAAACGTCATTAACCATGATGCCGGGTGATACTCGCCAAGGGACGTGCTTGCTTGATGGTCAATGTGTCTGTCTTGTCGGGCAGAGCGAACTCACAGCAACTAACCGCTTAACCATTACGGTCACTTCTGCAGATGGTTTCAGCACACTGTCTTATAGTGAACATGTCGCTTCAGCAGATGAAATAACACCAGATCCCGCCACGTCACCTGCATTACCTGCTGACGTTGACAGTGTCGAAGACTTGTATTTCATCGGCCAGCACCTTCAGCAATACCATCATGCAACGCGAAGCCCAGTTGATTATTACCAGGAGGCGTTAAAGCGCGATCCGAACCATTACCAAACCAATGTGGCAATGGCATCGTTGGCGTATGAAGGTGCCGATTACTCCGCAACACTTGCCTACACCAATGCTGCATTGGCACGAGCTCATCAACTTAATAAGAATCCGCTGTGTGGTAAAGCGAGCTACTTGCGTGGTTGTGCAAATGAGAAATTAGGCTTTTTAGATCAGGCGTTTAGCGATGTTTTTAAGGCTACATGGAGTGCGAACTGCCGTGATGCTGGATTTTTCGCCGCCGCCCGTATTGCGACTAAGCAATCTCGTTGGGGGGAAGCGCTGGATTATACGAACCGTGCTTTACAGCTTAACGGCATGCATTATCAAGCAGCGACACTGAAAGCACACTTGCTGATCACGCTGAACCGTGGCAGCGAAGCGGCTGCTTTTATAAAAGCACAAAAAGTGATTCAGCCGCTGGGGTATGGGTTGGCTTTCGAGAAATACCAACTCAGTCAATCAACCTCCGATTTAGCGTCATTCAAGCATTTAATGAACGGACGTGAAGCCAATGCGATCCATCTGGTGAATTTCTATTTATCGATCGGTGCAACAGATAGTGCAAAAGTCGTATTAGCTCAGAGTGATAGCCAAGGAGCGATGACTTATATTTACCAAGCTTATTTATCTGATGAACACACTAGCGCCGACACTGATCTAAAAACTGACGTTAAAACAAGTGTCACAACTTGGTTAGACTCGGCGGCAGAAACCTTCGCTGAAAACGTGTTATTCCCCAATACCTTGACAGAAATTGGTGTGCTGGATGCCTTCCCCAATCATTATTTTACTCAGTATTTGTTGGGTTGCTTCTTTTACGCCAAGCGTAATTATTCTCGCGCCGTACACCACTGGGAAAAGGTCTTATGCCTAAATCCTGACTATGCGCCGGTATTACGCAACTTGTCGGTTTATGCATACAACAAATGCAAAGATTTACAGAAAGCGATTGATTTGATGTCGCGTGCGTTTGCACTTTCGCCTGACGATGCTCGTATTTTGTACGAGTTAGATTTCCTTCATCAAGCTGTAGCGACCGAGCCTACAACGCGAATAGATCTTTTGCAATCGCACTTAGAGGTGGTTGCCAGACGGGATGATTTAACCGCAGAACTGCTCAACTTATACAATATCACAGGACAGTTAGAGCAGGCTGCTGAGTGTTTAGCAACAAGACAATTTCACCCGTGGGAAGGAGGAGAAGGACGCATTACAGGTCAGTTTGTCGTGAACAAATTACGCACCGCTCTTGGGTTAATAAACCAACAAGCATATACCGAGGCAATTGAATGTTTACAAGGTGCGCTGCATTACCCACATAACTTGGGTGAAGGGCGTTTAGTTGGGCAAACCGATAATGATCTGTATTACTACTTAGGTTATTGCTACCAAAAGCTAGATCAACATCAACTGGCTGCTCAACATTTCAAGTGTGCTACACAGGGTAAACAAGAAATAGGGCAAAGCCGTTATTATAACGACCAACCTGCTGATTACTTGTTCTATCAAGCCGCAGCACTGTATCAGTTGGGTGATACTGAAAAAGCGGTTTCATTATATGAAAATATGGTGGCGTGGGCTGAAGCGGAAGCTGACACACTCGTTGAGACGGACTTCTTCGCGGTATCACTGCCTGCTTTGATTGTGTTTGACGGTGATTTACAGGCCGAGCATCAACAGCATTGCTTATTCGTAAAAACAATGGGGCAGCTAGGGTTGGCGTTGATAACCGAGCAGGGCAATCATATTGCGTACAGCGCAGAAGAACACGATACAGATAAACAATTAACGTTTGAACACACCTTGCAGGCATTGTTAACCCAATCGCCAGCACATACTAAAGCGAACTTATTTAAAGAAGTCGCGCAACATCGCTACGCCTTTGGCCGTTACGGTCAAATGTAATGGATAGATCACCTCAGGTGATCTATCGCCTGAGGTGACTATAAAACAATAACTTGAATAAACGTGTACCTCTACAAGGATTGATTATGAGTAAGACAAGCGATCAACTTAACATGAGAAATATTTGGCTCATCAGCCTAGTTGCTGCCTGCGGTGGGTTGTTATTTGGTTACGACTGGGTGGTTATTGGTGGGGCAAAGCCCTTCTATGAAGCCTATTTTAATATTACTAGTGCGTCGTTGTCTGGTTGGGCAATGAGTTCAGCGTTACTGGGTTGTATGGCTGGGGCGTTCATCGCTGGTACTGTCTCTGATAAATACGGGCGTAAACGTCCTTTGATCTTAGCGGCACTCTTGTTTGTTATTTCTGCTTGGGGCACCGCAATGGCAGGCAGTTTTAATGCATTTATTGTCTTTCGTATTATTGGCGGGATAGGGATAGGTTTAGCCTCAGCGTTATCACCTATGTATAT
The DNA here is from genome assembly GCF_041471785.1 of Vibrio sp. 10N.261.51.C6. NCBI lineage: Bacteria > Pseudomonadati > Pseudomonadota > Gammaproteobacteria > Vibrionales > Vibrionaceae > Vibrio > Vibrio sp. 10N.261.51.C6. The sequence goes on from NZ_JBFRPB010000037.1 coordinate 16,188, forward strand.
CGCCGAAATTGCACCTGCGGAAAAACGTGGTAAGTTTGTGGCGATTAACCAGCTAACCATTGTTATCGGGGTATTAGCGGCGCAAATCATTAACTTGGTGATTGCAGAACCTGTGGCAACTGGCGCAGCACAAGCTGACATTTTACAATCATGGAATGGTCAAATGGGTTGGCGTTATATGTTTGGTGCAGAATTGGTACCAGCACTCGCGTTTTTACTTCTGATGTTTGTGGTGCCTGAATCGCCACGTTGGTTAGTGAAAATGGGAATGGCAAAAAAAGCTAAAGGCACATTACGTCGTATTGGTAGTGAAAGCTATGCTAGCCGCACCGTGGCAGAAATTGAAAGTACACTGTCAGCCGAAACCCGTTCGCTACCTTTTAGTGCGTTGTTAAAGCCAGATGTAAAACCCATTTTAATCATTGGTGTGGTGTTGGCTGCGTTCCAACAGTGGTGTGGGATCAACGTGATTTTCAACTACGCCCAAGAGATTTTTGCTTCCGCTGGGTTTGACATTAACGACACCTTGAAATCGATTGTAGCCACGGGATTAATCAACCTAGTCTTTACGATTTTGGCGATTCCGTTTGTTGATAAAATTGGCCGTCGTAAATTAATGATTGTCGGATCATTTGGCCTAACCATTATTTACGGCTTAATGTCTGCAGCTTATGCATTCGGCATGTTAGGGCTTCCTGTGTTGTTATTAGTGCTGGTGGCTATTTCTATCTACGCCCTGACTTTAGCGCCAGTGACTTGGGTTTTGTTATCTGAAATCTTCCCGAACAAAGTACGTGGTACAGCCATGTCGGTTAGCACGCTTGCACTATGGGTGGCGTGTTTCGCACTCACATATACCTTCCCATTGCTTAACGCAGGGCTCGGCGCATCGGGTTCTTTCTTACTGTACGGTGTTATTTGTGCTTGTGGCTTTGTTTTCATCTATCGCCACGTGCCAGAAACCAAAGGTCGTTCATTAGAAGAGTTAGAGAAAGAGTTGGTGGTTCAACCCGCTAATTTAGGCAAAGAAGTAAAAGCATAACCAACCAATACAAATAACCAGAACTAAAAAGATCACCGTTAGGTGATCTTTTTTATGCGTGAAACAAACTATCTAGCTCCTGTTCAACCCATAAATAACTCATTCCCATCACTCGTTCTATTTGGCTTAGCTGACCAAACGACACCAGTGTTTGATCTTGGCGGCGGGCACTCTTATCTTCAAACGGATTCGTGAGTGTTTGATCTGTGATCGTATTCAACCAAGGTTGACCCAAGGCACAAGTGTTGCCGTACAGAATGATCTTATTGATGTTCAGGGTGATCAGAAAATTATATAAAGCTTGACCAAGCACTATTGCGGCGCGCTGAGCGACATCTAATGCGATAGGATCGTTTTGTTGATATCGCAGAACAAAATCATCAAATGTGAGAGCTTGTTCTTCTTCTATCATAGCCTCAAGTGTTTGCAGGTAGTGCGTAATCTCACTCTTATGATCCGCCTTACTTTGACTGTGTAACGCAGATTGTTGAGAGTAGCGATCGCACAAGGCTTTTGAACTGGCTTCGGTCTCTAAACACCCTTCTCGGCCACAACCGCAAATAATGCCGTTATTTGCTACTTTAGTGTGACCGATTTGTCCACTACCAAACATTTTTCCGCGGTAGATATTATTGTTGATCAGGAACGAAGAGCCGATCCCGTAATCGATATTCAGTACACAGAAATCTTGCCTGCTTTGGCCACCTAACCATTTTTCTGCTAATGCCATCATTACACAATCATTATCAACTAGCACATCAACACGTAAGCGTTGTTCGAGAATGTATTTAAGTTCTATGGATTGTGTCCATGGGGCTTGTGGCATTCGCATTGACGATCCAACATGAGTATCCACCTGCCCATGTACTGCAATCGATAACCGATAAGGTGTGGTGCGGTTTATTTGGCGACAAGCAACAATCACATTAACTATATCGTCGATAAGTGCCTCTGGCGTAGCAGGGGCGATGGCTTGATTGATGAACACAGAGCAAGGGTTAATTTGATTATCAACCATGACGGCCTGAATACGAGTCGGGGACACGTTAAGACAAATGGTATCGGGGCGATGGCGCGATACATTGTACAAGCCTTTAAAGTTGCCCTTGCTTACTTCTGGCGACAGGGTATTTTCAACGCGACCTTGATCGATTAATGCATCAATGATCTTGGTGATTGCTGGAATGCTTAACTGCGTTGCCTGCGCTAGTTGTGACTTGGTCATCCCTTTGTTTTTATACAGCAACTCCATGATGATGCGGCAGTTATATTGTCGCACCTGTTGGTTGTTAAGGCCCTTCTGGCCATTGAACCCTAAGGTATTGGTCATCATTGTTTGTCACCACCTAATCAAAGTCGCTCAATTGGCCGCATGATTAACCCTATTAATAAGCACCTTTAGGAATCAGCGTTTAGTAATAAGTGTTTAGTAATCCCTGTGACCTTGCTATCACTTAACGAACCATCACCGACTTACAGTAGCTTCTAAGCCGGTTGCGGGTTAATTAACAAGTAGCATGGTATCACAACGGTAGAAGGGTTAATTTATGGCAATTCACACACTCGAAAATGACACATTAAAACTGATAATTAATGAGTTGGGTGGGGTTATTGATGCCTTTCAATACACGCATAATAATAAATGCAATCAAGGTGAAGAACATGCTTTCAATATTCTGAGACCACGAACAAAGCTGAGTGAAAATAATGCGGGAGAAGCCAGCATGTTCCCTATGGTGCCCATGGTGAACCGCATTAGAGGTAATAGCTTTGAATGGCTAGGACATCAAATAACATTGCCTATTCATTCACAAATAGATCCCGATTTCTTTTTACACGGTGATGGCTGGTTAACCCATTGGCAACTGTGTCGACAGAACCAACAAGAGTTATGGCTAGAATTAGCGATGAAGTCAGACATTAAAGGCGTGTGTCACTACCAAGCCAAGCAGCGTTTTCAGCTTGAACAAGACAGCCTGATTGTAACCATGACAGTGACCAATCTTAGCAAGGAAGCCTTTCCATTCGGGGCGGGTTTCCACCCTTTCTTTCATTGCTTACCGGATACGCGTGTGCAATTCCCTGCGCTTGGGTGGTGGCGAGAAGATGCGACTTATCTACCAATAGACTATACAAGCGTCATCCCTCCTATGTACAGTTTTGAACGAGCAAAACCTATTCCAGAAATATGGCTTAATAATGGTTACCGTCTGGATAAATCAGGAGTAAAAGCCACATTAAAACACGGTAACGGGTTATTGGTAACGCTTATTAGTCCGTGTAATTACCTGCAAGTGTATAAACCCATAGGGCCAGCGAGTTTTCTGTGTTTAGAGCCTCAAAGCCAAGCGGTAAATGCGCATGCGTGTTTATCATCATTCCGCACTTCTAACGATAATTCAATTCATGAAAGTTTAGGACTTACCATACTTGCCATGCATCAGAGTATGCAACTTACTATGACCATTAAAATAGATAGTAGTTTATATAGGCTTAATTTTAATACTTGATAAAAATCCAACTAAATATACTTCTTCCTGTCATTGATTTATAGCCGACAACGCCGTGTTTGAGTATTAGAAGGGAGCTACTGCTCCCTTCTATGCCGCCAGTTTAAGCGTGGCTACTTAGTACAGTCATACCACCCATCACCACTGCCACACTCATACTTGAACGTCCCATTAGGGTAAGAAACAAACCGATAGTGCATTGTCATATCGCCATTGGGCATTTCAGTCGGCACATTAGTTCGGTGCTCAGATACGTTGCTCTCACCTTCCTTATAACGCTTTGTATGCTCCCACCAATCAGCCCCAGCAGAATCTTGAGCACCATAGATTTGCGGTAGTGCCGCGATATCAGCATTTAATGCATCAATGTCGATGTTCTCCACATCAGCACTGAAGCCTAACCAATGCGCGTATTCACTTGGCACTGTATCCCACTTATAGCGGCTCCCTTCTTCATCGTACACACCACTCACTCTCGCAGTCGAAAGCGTTATATTTTGGCTATCAGCGGTATCACTAAAGCCAACCTCATTACACTCCAGTTCACTTAAGTCATAGAATGATGACTTGTTATCCATGCCGTATTGGTTGTCTGTGTCAGCCATCTTTGAAAGTAAGGTTTCTGACTTACTGCAAATGTAATCATCAAAGCTTGGATCGGAACTCATGTTACGGTATTCATTCACATAACCCACGGTACCAAAGTCAGTGATAGTGTCTTCTTGTAGGTAGTTTCTAACCAAACGCTCTGGTAGCCAGTTATCATCTACCGCATAGACGGATTCAGACCAGAAGCTACCTTGACGTATAGAAATCGATTTATACCACAACTGTTCACCATCTTGGCGTTGCCAGTCCGTTGGATCGTTAAGGTAATGAGCCACGTTGATATGTGCATAAGGGTACTGAAGCGATAACTCATAAGTCTCTTCAAATGAAAGTTGAATGGATGCTATAAGCTGCTCAGCAATATCGTAGACCGCACTGTTACCATCCGCTATGTAATCACTCCACAGCTCTTCCTCCGAGATATTGAAATGCCAAACTAAATCACCCGCTACGTTTCGCATGGCGTCTTTTATGGCATTGCGGACTTGTTCATTGTCTTTCACTAATTCACAGCTATATGCTGCTCCTTGCTCTCTTTCAACCGTCTGTTTTGCTGACTCCCACAACATTGTGGTGAGTGGCGTAATGTTAACGGAGCCATTCGCTACCTCTTCAGGCAACGTGAACGCTGGTGGCAGGTTAAGTACATAAGCTTGAGTGACGACCCCTAAGTCTTCATCAATAGCTCCGACAGGTACATCTACGATCACTGGGACGTATTCAAGACAGGCTTGCTGCTCTTCGGTTATGTCACCTTCAATAGTGAACACACCACCAGCGTCGGTGATAGCTGATGGCTCATCAGGATCGACAACACCATTTGAATTAAAATCATAATGAACAGTGGCACCAACGATATAGCCATCAATAGCACGACCGGATAACAACGTAGTGTTCGATGGTGATGAAGGCTCAGATGAGCCACCACCGCCACAACCAACAAGGGTTGCGCTTGCAATAAGCGCAGAAACTAACGTCTTTTTCATAGGAGATTCCTTTTTATTAATAGATTGGTTTGCAGGGATAAATACATAGAAAACAAAAGCGGCTTACTTTCGTAAACCGCCAATGATGGGTATTAAACGTGTGGTACTAGCAAGCACATCGGCACGGGGGCAGATCGCAAATGTCACAGGTTGAACTGTGGCTACCTCCGCAATATTCACAGCTAAATGAAGCTAGGCAACGGTGCTTGTTAAGTAATGGTCGAATCGCTTTAATGGTCATGAACTTCTCTCCCCGTCTATGTCGTATTGGATCACATAGAAAGACGGTAACCCTATGTGACATCCCTGTTTGTTGTCAGGTTATCAATAGGTTGGGCATCTGGTGTCGCATGGGGTTGTACTAATTGAGACCACTATCGCTATTTAGAAAAGTGGTTTGCAGTTGGGGGCTTTTAATTGACGGTGGTGTAGGTTGTTGTTCTACAAAGGTGATGTGGGTTTTATGTGCTTCTAGCCACGCCACTAACGGTGGTGTATTAGAAACCGTAGCAGTGATGTGTAAATACGTATCGAACTCAGAGATACGTTGGTCGTTGGAAAGTGGTGTTTGGTAGAGATGTTCACCAGCTTGTTTAGTAATGGTGAATTCGAGTGTATAACGCTCATGCTCTGTATTGGTGTATTTCGATACTGACTGTTGCAAGTCAAAGTCTTGTGGGTAAGCAAACGTGAAGGTTGATAATGTAACTTTGTGAATCTGGCTGACATCAACAAAAGTAGTGTCTTTATCTCCCTTCTGGCGGTACAGCAATATCAATGTATTGTTTTGTTGTGAAAGGCCTAATGGCATGACATCTTTTCTGTATTTCTCTCCTTCAGAGTAATAGTGCAAGTTTAACCAACGGTTGTGGTAGAGCCCTTGACTGATAGCTGCGTAAGCATCAAGGCTGATATTACGCCTTAGTTCATAAGTGCCGAATAAATCTACTTTTCGTAACCATTGGGACTCTTTTGAGTCCTGATCGATTGATTTCAGTTGGTAATTAGCGTCTTCAAATAACGAGTGAAGAGTATGGGATATATGGGTAGGGATTAAGTAGTGGAAGTGAGACTCAGCCAGACACAAAAGTAGTGCCTCTTGAGTACTGGAGCCAACAAGAGATTTAGTTTGCTTTCGCTGGTATCCATAAGGTTTATCACGGGTATCTCGGTCAATATCAAAATACTCAAGTAACACATCAAGGTTACGTTGAATCGTTCGAATATCTCTATCAATACCTATCTCTTGAAGCTGTACTTTGAGCTCAGAAGCAGTGACTTTGTGCCAATACGGTATGCGCTTGTATAGCTCAAGCGCGAATATCATATGCTGACGAGTGCTCACATGAGTGGTTTTACTCATCGTGCACACCTTTAGCTAATCGGATCAAAATAGAGGTGACGGTATAACGATGTTGGAACAAGTCACTCTACTCTGTTGATAGCAAGAGACGAAGCTCTACACGCTAGGCTTTAAGGTGAGTTGATTGTATGAGTAGCTTGGGCATCTGGTGTCGGATGAAAGAGTACAATTGAAATTAATTGAATAATCGAGGTGGGCATAATGAACTCCTATGCTGGTGGATACATAGGAGTGATATGTGTGTGAAATTTATTGGATTAAATAATTGAAAAGTAGGAGAAGAGTTTGGATCTTCTCCATATTCATAGCGTTACCGCTTTTTGGACTCAGCTTGCTTCAATCTGTCATTTATAGATGGGTCTTCAAAGGTGACGGCATCAGGATCTGAGTAAGCAGGGTCGTTAACCATATCTGAATATAGCTGTTCGGCATCGTCTGCGGATGTACCGTTTTTTATCCACTGAGTAATGGTTTCTTGTTGATCTAATGAATTGTCGTAAGGCAAAGGAATTTCTCCGTCGGAAATGTGTTTGTATTCCTTACCTTTGTGCTAGTTAGTTGAATTTAAAGTCATCTAATCTAATCTTATTCAACAAAGCTGTAAACTGAGTGGGTGGTCACTTAATGCGTAAAAATACGCAACAGAGTACGTATCTTCACGTAGAGTGCTGTCCACTTTCCATTAGTTTATGTGGCCATTTCTTGAAATAGAAAAGGCTGCCAATGGAAAAAGAGGTAAAACTACTTGATGTGATTAATTAACTAGCGGAAAGCAAACTGTTCGAGATAACCGTATTGACTGGGCTCGCACCTATCTCACGACTGACTTAAATGCTCCCCCTGTAAGAGTTGCTTGAGCAGTGACTGGTACTAGGAGTGTTGGCTAGGTACATGGTTTAAGCAGTTACACTCTTTTTTCTGTAAGTAAAGAGAGCTACCCATAAAATCCGTTACCTTACAGTCATAATCTCAATCCAATTGAGCGGCTGTGGATAGTAATGAGTGAGAAGTCGAGAATTAACATTTAATTCAAAACAAACGTGATTTCAAAGCAACAAGAGACCAATGCTTTACTGTGAATCATGTAGAGAACGCAAGTTTTGTTAACGCCTGGAATCAATGTTCATTCTCAGTTGTCCAAGCCTGCATCTTCAAGTCGATTGGCGATAAGTTTGTTAATCATTGGCCCCCACCTATTTAAAAGGCATGGTTCAAAGGATCAAGTCTCTGATAAATATTAAGATCTCATTATTTCGTAAAAAACATAAAAGATGTGAATCTCTTCAGGAAAAATTAGCGGAATATGAACACGTACACACTAAATTAGGTAGAATGCTGAGTTATACAGTATTGAGTCTGAGTAACAGCGTAAGCTATCCTGGTTATCACCTGTACTTCTGTCTACCTAATATTTTCATGGGGTTATAAAACTTGATTGATTTACGAACCGCACTTAGTGTGATGTCAAAATCGTCGCCATATGCAGTCTCTACAGAGCGAGACGCAACAATATCAACTGACTTAGATGCTGTAAAAAAGTATCTTTATGTACAAACAGATATAGAGGCTGACTTTGTTAAACAATTGAAAGGACTATCCTCAACCGATAAGAAAATCATTTTTTTGTGTGGTAGTAGTGGTGATGGCAAATCCGAAATACTGACAAAGTATAAGAAAGAGTATCAAAATAGAGCTGACTTCCATCTCGATGCAACCCATAGTTTTCGTCCGAGTGATTCGGCTATTGAAACGCTGGATGAATTGTTTACGGAGTTTAACACTACACCGAAGCCGCTAGTTGTAGGCATCAATACAGGTATGTTGGGTAACTATGCTGAAGAAGGCGCGGTGACCGAAGTAACATCATCAATCAAAGCTTTTTTAGAGAAACAGCCGACCTCAGAAAATCATATCTTTTTAGATTTTGAAGACTATCCTAAATTTACGTTAGAAATTGACGGCCATACTTCTAAGTTTGCAAAAGAGCTGCTTCAGAAAATTACTGAAAAAGATGAAAACCTAATTCGCCAATACTTTGATGTTGAAATGCACAAACAAAGCCCTGATAAAAAGCTTTGTGCTAACTATCAATTACTAGGGCGTGAAGAAGTTCAAGATGTCATTGTCGATCTATTGTTCAAAGCGCGTTTAATGAAAGATCAATTCTTAACAGCGCGAGCATTATTGGATTTCATTTTTCATCTGCTTGCTGGGCCTGGCTATTTGTTTGATAACCTATTCAAAAAAGGTGAAAACGAGCTGACCAATATTATTTCAGACTTTGACCCATCGATTCAACGTACACAAAAAATCGACAAATTTATTTTGTCTCACTCATTGCAGCTACCAGACGTTAACTTTGACGATTATAAAACCGCATTGACTGCTTTTGGTATACGAAGGGGACTAAATGCCGAGTCCTACTTGCGATTGTTTTATATTCTAAGGAAGTCGGACTATGGGAATGAATACCATAAGCAGTTTTCGAATGATTTTGATGAGCACCTAATCGACAATTACTCAGAAGTTTGGCAGTTGCATACTGCTTTTGATAGCTCACCAGAACAAAAAGAAAAACTGCGTCATTTTTATCGCCAAACAGCAATTACAGCTATCCATAAATATAACAATCGAAATGCACCTAAATTGGCGAAAGGGGAGTTTTTCATTTCTGAGCATAATGGTTATTTTTTAGCTTCATCCCTAGAGTTAAAGGCTGACGTTAAAGCGATTAAAAATGACCACAAAAAAAACACTGCCTATTTCACTGCTTATTTTCGAGTTGGGGATAAAACCTTATCGTTGATGGTCAATATCAATTTGTTGAACTTAATGCAACGTATCGTTTCCGGTTATCGCCCTAACAAACATGATAAAAATACTGTCGTGTTACTGGATGAGTTGGTTGATGAAATTGCGGACATCGCAAATAGTGCAGATACCCTATATATCGTTGGGAAAGGTAACAAGCAATACAAAATAACCAACGTAGATAATGAAGATTTTGAGGTGAGTGGACTATGAGTTTAATGCTAAGAGCTGACTTGCCCCAGTCTAAAGATGGGGTGAAAAATAACACTTTAACTACCTACTTCCCAATTAACACAAAGGATAGAAAAGATATCTTTAATTGGGACAGTGTATTAGGTTATGTGGTTAAAACATCATATCGAAAAGAATTGTACCTAGAAAAATTAACTGATGATGAAAAGTTAGCGATTAAAGAGGGTGAAACAACTGAATCAGAAATAGCGCTCACAACATTTAAGTTGAGCTGCGAGCGTAGTTTTAAAACAAAGTTAGATGAAAGTGATTTCTGGCCCATCCTAGAAAAAATGTACTTTGAAAATGACCAGCTTTTTAAAATATCGCCTGAGTTTTTATTGTTTAAGACTATTAAGCAGAAAGGCAGTGCAAGGGATGCAAGCTTAGGTGGAATGTTTTCTAATTTATTGCAAAACTTCTTCTTTAATGAAAAACCAAACAATCAATTTAACTTCTTAGAGGAGCAGCTGTACTCAGAACTATTGAAGTTAATGAAGCCAAGCAATAAAGAGAAAGATGGAGTTTTGACTTTTTCTGAACCGAGTGAAGCGCCATATCTACCATTTATAGCAAAGCAACTACAGCAAGATCTTCGTTTTCTAGGCAAAAGACCAAAATACCTATTATCAATCTTCAAAGAGTTTTTACACCTTTACGCACATCTTTATACGGCGCAGCTAGCGCTTAATTTAAAAAGGTGGCAGAAGGGGGAGCCGGTAGCGCAACTATGTTATTACATATTAGACAGCGAAAAAGCCAGTGATGAGCGTTATCTGATAAAAGACTATGGCTTTAAACAATTGTCAAAGTCGTTGTGGAATATCTTTCCGTACCTCTCAATGAATGAAAGCCTGCAATCTAAAAAGATTGATAATGCAGTGAACACCATTCAGCCATTATGGGCCTTAGCTGAAAATCTCCAGCAAACTCCTAGCTCCGCTACTTTACTGAAAAACTATGCACAGGCATTTAAAGAGAGTCGAGATTTACACCTCGACTTGAGTGACAGTGAAAACCCACATGATGTGCTAGCAGATTTACTTCAGTTGAGCAGAATGCAGTTTGGTTCAAAAGAAACGCGTCATGAGATTAATAAGCTTTACGTCAAAGCAACAGAATCTGAGTTTTGTAGCCATTTTGCACAATCCCGTGGCCGTGCTGGTCGCGTATTAGTATTTAATCAGGACTATCTATTGTTATTAACCAACTTAGCCATTGGTGAGCAAGATAAACTTCGTTTCCACGAGTTAATCAAAGCCTTTGAATCAAGAGGTGTATTTTTCGATAAACAGAGCCAACAAGCCTTAATTAAATTCTTTGAACGTATTGGTAATGTTGAACGTATGAGCGATAGTGGAGATGCAGTCTATGTTAGAAAAACAATTTGAGAACTTTTTAACTGAGCAGTTTTTAAAGTTAAACGAGACAAAATTGCAGCATGGTTACCGTTATCAGTTCCAATCGCCGGATAACAAGAATAGCCAGCGTTTATACAATGCGTTTATCCGAAAATGTGATGATCAATTAACGGTCAAAAACACTACCATCAGAGCATTGAAGTGTGGTAATACCAAGCTTTTACCTGTACTACACAGTGAAAATGACATTGGTTATTCTGAGAACTTTATCTCACATTTACGTGATGAAGTGGCTGGACAGCAAGGTGATTTTAAAGGTTGTGCATTGTTAGTTATTCATAACAGCATGCTAGACACACTAATCAACTCTGCTGAAGATATAGCTCAAGACAATAGTGTTTGGCACCCAGAAAAAATCAAAGATGCTTTAAAAAGTCTAATCGATCCCAACGCAAAAGACCGCAAAGTTTCTGAATGTTTGCTAGATCACCGTTTTTCACAAATAGTGGATGATGGTGCAACCATGTTTGGCTTTGAGGAGCTTTACACAGCGATCTTAGATGGGGATTTGAAGTTTCATGAGCTTGGTTTGTTAGATGACCCTGAAATATTGAATTGGAGTGGTAAACCAGAGCAGATTAACAACCGTTTAGAAGAAAATAAAAAGCTATTTGATCGTATCAATACAGTAACTGAACGTTTTTCAACAGAGCTTGAAGAGAAGTTTGCGGAGAATGATTTTAGTGAAAAGTTTGTTGCTAAACATTTTAACGATGAAAATTTGGAAAGCTGGAAAACAAAGCTTACTTTTGCTGATTGTTTAAATGAGAAAAAAAATAACGTAAGCAATGTCCTTGAGCTCGAGTCGATTGATTCTCAGCAAATAGATAGGCTAGCTAAGAAAAGTAAATCAGATAGTAAAGCAGGGAAACGTGAACAACATATCATATTGCCGTTGCAACAGGGCCTGCAGAGCTTTGATCTGTCACTTACCTTTTTAGGTGGTAAAGTCGAGAAAAATCAACTTACTCTACAGCATACCAAAGATCCAAGCATTGAGATCCAGCAGCCTAATAATAGTGGTGGAAAACGTAGTAAGGTTACTGTTACGGGGGCATTTACAGGTGAGCCAACGTATTTTAGTTTGGTCTTAAAAAGAGATAAAACAGCAGAGTGTTATAAATTCCGTGTTTTGGTCTTAACAGCAGATAGTTTTTACTTACCTTCGTTTGAAAATATCTTCCTAATTGAACCAAATAAAAAACGTATAACGCTACAAACAGAAGATAACAGCTTTGTAATTGCAGAGCAGGGCAATAAAGCTAAACTAGAGCAGTCTGGGCAATTATTCGACAATCAAGAAATCAAAGAGATCGACTTTGAATTATTAGCTAATGAGTCAAATGATGTGGTCTTTGAAGTGACTAGTCCGGTTGGTAGCTTAGTCTTTAATGTCGAAGGGGCTGTAGCGTCTGATTCACTCTCGTTGCCGCTCATGTTAGATACAGACCGTTTCGTACATTTATTTAACGACGACTATTTTGCATGCTTTAACCGTAACAAAAACAAAGTGCTACTAGACAATAAAGAAGTTGCACCTAAAGGGCGACGTTTAACACTGTTACAACGTGAAGCAGACTTTTTAGATAAGCAGTTATTAAATCAACATGTTGACCCACAAAACAGCGTAGAGCTAAAAGCGATTGAAGCAAACTACCCTGAAGTTTACCTGTCATACCTAAAGTTATTTGAATACTGCACAATCAATAAAACACTACCGAGTTTATCTAGTTGGGGTGACGAGTTTAGAAAGGTTGTCTCTCAATTGGTTGATGCATACAACCAAGCGATAGCTGAAATTGGTTATGATGTAATGTTAACCAAAGCAGAAAAACTTCTCGTTAATATCGGGTATGCACAATACCAAGAAAACGAAGAATATCGGGAATATATAACTCCATTCCACCCCTTAGTGTTGGCTTATCACTTGAGCCTAGCTGAAGCAATAGTTAGTGATAACATCAATGATAACAGCAGTTTTAAAACACTACCCAAAGTGACGTTAAAGCGCTTGAATGCGCGTGGTTTATTGCCTTTTCTGTATCACCCTAAACATGAGTTTGCTTTTACCAAGCTAGAAAAAGACAACTCTATGTGGCTTGAGCTAGTGCCTCATCAAGAAACAAGTTACAGCTACGTACGTAAATTGGTGAAAGATAAGGTCACAGAGTTTAAAGATGCCTTTAGTTCACTATTTACTGCAGGTAGCAAAGCCACACTGATTATCAACTCGGTAAATAACCATAAAAATGTTGAACTGTTTATGGGGCTGGTGGATTACGTTAAAACGCAAAAGGACAAAGTCTGCCATATCCATGTGAACTTATACGATGATAAAGAGACACGCTGCGAATTTGACCGTTTTGCAGAAACAGCCAGTTACGACGAGTTGAAAAGGTTATATGGATTAGATAAAGGAGCACTGAAAGAACAAGCAGATGCCATTATCGACCTATTACGTACACGCTTAACTTACAGTAAGTTTCGTAACGATGAATGTGAGACTAAACCGCAAGCGTATGCACACCTAAGTTTTTTCAGAAATCATCATAAAGTAGAGCCAACAGATGTAAACGTGCTAGAAGAGCTTAGTGGCGTAGTTTGTCACGGCTTATTGGCGGGCGAAGCAGCCGACAACAAAGAGGAAAGCTACTTCACTGCATTTGGTTTGAAGAATGTTGAAACTAAAGATAATTCGCACCTTAGCATGGCGCAGCGCCTTAATGGTTTGATTAAACCTGCCCGTAAAACGAATGTGCAACACGGTCGTGCTAACTCTTTAGCTTTAGCGGTGAGTGATGACTTTAAAACACTACTTGAGCGCTCTTACGATAATTCAATATGGACCACAATTATTGACCCTAAAGTCACCTTAGACTTTTTTGAAAGCGCTAAAGATATGGTGCTGATCCATTACTCAGATAATTACACTAACTCAACCAACTACGATGCGATCACAGTTACCAAAGAAACGGACCTGTATAAAAAAGTATTAGAGCAGGACGAAGGTGGCATTATTGAGGAGTTCAATGCCTTCAACGGTGAGTGGTTACTCAAAATGATCACTGCTAATAGCAATGAGCGAAAAGAGAAAAAGGGTATTATTGGCGCCTATAAATACATCAATTGCTTATTAGCAAAGTCCGATATTATTTGGGTTCCGTTATCAGTTGCTGAGATGGTTCGTGTAGCCGGTAATATTGGCTTGAAAATGAATGACAGTGATTTTTCACGTAATGTAAATGGTTACAAATCCGGTGCAATTTCAGACGATGTGCTGTTTGTTGGCTTTAAAGACAATCAACTTTACTTACTTCCACTTGAAGTAAAAGCAGGGCTAAAACAAACTCACAATAAAGGGGTAGAGCAAGCCAAAGAGCTAAAACGTTATTTAACTGAAGATATTTTAGGTCGTGATGATTTAGCTGGGCATCTTTACCGCGGTTTGTTTATGCGTCAGATACTAATGCAGATTGATAAATACAAACTGTATAACCTTTATCAACCAGATTACTTTGAGCCACTCTTAAAACAACGTGAATGGTGGCTGCAGGGCGATTACCAATTAGCTGAACTGCAAGAGTACCCTGAAGGGTTCTTGGTAGCGATGGTAGAGAATGACACCTTCTTTGAAGCAAGCTTTGAGGAGGTGAAAAATATTCTTAAAATTCAATTGCCAAGCGCTAGTCTTAATCACTTAGTAAGTACTCGACTAACAGATCTAATGGCAAATGCTTGCTCTGATACATTAAGTAAAATCCCGGAGCAATATCTGTTAACTGAAATTACTCATGTAAAATCGGTAACAACTAGCTCTGTAGAAAATAGTAATGAAACTGTTAATACTAAAATTGAATCGGAAGAGGTCATAAATACTCCAACAGTTGAGCGATCTTCAGAAAATCAGACAGTTAACGTACCGGATTCAACCGTAGCGCATGATCCAAACGATAACCTAAAGGTCCTGGTTGGTCATAATGTACGTGATGATGAGGCCGTTTACTGGGAACCCACTAATACAGCTAAATTCATGAATACCAACTCCGGTATTATCGGCACCATGGGCACGGGTAAAACCCAGTGTACGAAAGCGGTGGTTACACAGCTTTACCGTGATCAACATAAAAATGTAGATGGCAGTCCAATCGGTATTTTGATTTTTGATTACAAGTCAGACTATGTTGACGATAAATTTATTAGTGCTACAAATGGGAAGAAGTTTAATTTGTTTAAGCTTCCCTATAATCCACTAAGTCTATTTGGTGATACGCCAATGTTGCCAATTCATACCGCAGCTGGTTTTTCTGAAACGATGTCAAAGGCTTACGGATTAGGGAAAAGGCAACAACTTAAGCTGGAGAACCTTATTTTAGAGGCTTATGAAGCTGCTGGTATTCGTCCAGAAGATCCGAGTACTTGGTCAAAACCAGCGCCGACTATTGAGCAGATTTGGGACCTATTTCTAGATCAAGAAAGAGTAGAAGAAGATTCTCTTTATGCCGCATTGTCCAAGCTGGCTCGATTTAAGATATTTGAAACTGATCCTGAAAAAATGGTGAGCTTATATGAGCTAGTTGATGGCGTCACAGTTGTTGAGCTTGCAGGGTACCCTCCTGAAGTACAAAATCTTGTCGTAGCACTGACTTTAGATTTGTTTTATTCACAGATGCAGAAAAAGGGGAAACCTGAAGTGCAGGGTGATTTCCGCCAAGTAACCAAATTGGTGCTGGTGGATGAAGCCGATAACTTTATGTCTCAGAACTTCCCAAGTTTACGTAAAATCTTGAAAGAGGGTCGAGAATACGGGGTAGGTGTGATTCTATCAACGCAAGATATTACCCACTTCAAAACAAGTGAGAATGATTATTCAAGTTATGTTCTGAGTTGGATTGTTCACCGTGTGTCGCAGATAAAAAATCAAGATATTAAATCGATTTTTAATAAAGATGATAAGCAAGAACAAGACAATTTAATGAAGTCTATCCGCGAATTAGAGAAGCATTACAGCTTGTACGTGGATGGTGATAAGAAGATAACTAAGATTAAAGACAAAGCCTTTTGGGAGTTGCTGAGTGAATCTTAGAACGATCATGAGCACATCTCGGCTAAAAGTTGGGTGTAAAAGCTAAATAGGCCGCTTGCTGAAAGTGTCAATTTAACGGCTGGCTTAGTCTTTTTGAGTACTAAAGCCAGTAGTTAAGTACTGGCTATTTTTGTTGGTTACATTCAGCTGTTTTTATATAAACCACTGATTTCATTGTGTATGATGAAAGTGGTTGTGAATATTAATATTACTCTAAAATTTACTGGAGCGTTAAGTGGAAAAGGTTAGACATACTGTTAGTAATATCATGCAGAATGATACGAAATTTTACTCATTTACCATGTTTTCTGATGATTTGGCGAAATGTAGCTTTGTATCTACAAGAGATGAAGACCCTGTACAAGGTTTTCAGCGCGTATTAGATGAAAAAAGAGCAACTCAGATTGCTGAGTATATTGATTCAGGGAAAGGTACTATACCATCCGCTATAATTTTATCTGCACAAGAAGAAGCACATTTTGAAGAGGTAAATAAAGGTAAGGCAATCGAGTTTTTTTTAGATCCCAAAGCGTTCCTTATCCTAGATGGACAGCATAGAGTTTATGGATTCTCGAAATCCCAAAAACGCATGCGTGTTCCAGTGATTATTTATACAGGTTTAACTCGAAAGGAGGAAACAAGATTGTTTATTGATATTAACTCAAAGCAAAAAGGTGTTCCATCTGAGTTGTTGCTTGATATTAAACGAATGGCCGAATATGAAAACTCTACGGAGCAGTTATTACGTGATCTTTTTGATACATTTAATAAAGAGCCAAGAAGCAGTCTTTACGGAAAGCTTAGTCCTGCATCAAAAAGTAAAGGTAAAATTAGTCGTGTAACTTTTAATTCAGCTTTGAGTCCTGTAGCTAAAATATTTGGTAATAGAGAATCAGATGAACTGTATCCTATTGTAAATAACTATTTGAGAGTTTTTAGTGGTGGTTATTTAAAGAAAAATAAAATGGAAGAATCAATTATAACTTCTACCGTATTTAAAGCCGTACTCTGTGTTTTTCCTGAGGTTGCATCTAAAGTAAAAGATAGGCATGGTTCAGACTATACGGCAGATAATTTTAATAGTGTTATGGTTGATATGTTTGATAATATAAGTGCGAATAAAATTAAAAACCCAGGAAGCTCATATAAAGCACTCGCTAAACATCTTTCTGACTCCATGAAAAGTAAGTTTGTACTTTAATATGTCTGTATTAATTGATGTACTAAGGTGTTTTACCTTACCTGAATTGTATAAAGTAAATGACTCTCGAGAGCTTACGCTTAAAGGTTGGTTGGCAAGTAAACAGTTCAAAGTTGAAGAAAATGTGTTAGCAAATGAGTTTAAGTTAAAAATATACGACTTAAATGACATTTATATCCCTTTTGCTTTTGACATTAACCGAATGGCTACGTCGTCTTTTGAGTCGATTCATGGCATTGAACCAAACCAAAGCTTTCCTAAGTCTGTGGGTTGGTTGATTGTTAGGCTGTATTATTCTGCCTATTACGCGGCCCAGGCTGTACTAAGATTGTTCGGGATTAGCTGTAGTCAATTTGATCAGCAAGAATCAAGAGTCATTAGTGAAATTGCTAAGGTATGGGGGTATTTGCCAGATAAAAGTGTATCTAAAGGTTATTATTGTTGTGTTTTAGACTGGGATAGCCAAGAGATTTCATGTAAAAAGCTTGATAACTCCCATGCTGATGTTTGGTTCACTCTGTACGAATATCTTGAACAAATAGCAACGTCAGTTAACGATGATGATGCGTTTATTAATGAGGAAAAAAAGGAAGTAATCGAGTATATATATGAATTGAGGTACGGTTTAAGTTGTCGAAATACTAAATCGAATGGTAATTTTCTATCTATGGTTCGGAATCAAGTTAACTATCAGCATTCTATGGGGGCTTGGTATCCCTACAATGGGCGAGTAGCAGAGCATAGTAGCCTTTTTGGTGTAGTTGACAACTGGAAGAAAGAGTTTTCCATTGATAATTTGGTTAATGCTAAGCCTGAGAATGACTTACTTTTATTTGCCGAAACTTGTTCTTCGATCGTCTCACTTTGTTTTTCTTTGACAAAAGATTTGCACTTGCAAAATAGCGATTGTTTTTTGAAGCATGGGGCTTCAAGTTTTTTAAATAGAGCAAAAGTAAAGATTTAGTAGGGTATAGATAGCGACATGGCAATCATTATTCCCATGTCGCTAAAAATCATAAAGAGTTAGAAATATTATTAAGGTTTTTAAAGTTGCGTATTGAAGCAATTCCATCTTCAACATGAGCAGCCCAAGCTTGTTGGTATTGCTTTGTATCCAGTTCAGGGTAATACATCTTTAAAACTAACTCAGTCACATCACTGGTTTCACCTAGCCATGTAAACTTATCCAATACTAATGAGCCATCGAGTTTCGCTTCGATGAAGTTGTACCTAAAATCACTCTCTACAGAGCGAAAAAAAGCAATACGCGCAGATACGTTTGGAGTAACCCCTGTATAGCCTTTTAGCTTCTTCAGCTGTTCTTCTGTAGTGCGGGTCAAGTTCATGCGATTAGGTAGCATTATACAGCCTCCTTGGTAGGCTCTTTCCAGAAGTAACCTTGTTTCAGTGATGAAGACTTGGTTGCACCATCAAAGCAGATTTCGTAAGTGCGAGCGATATCATCTTGAATCATACTGGTATAGTTCTTATCAATCTCCGTATCAGTCGACAATATAACCACTTGGTGACTTGCTGTAGGGAAGTAGTTTTCTACTAGCTTATCTCTGTGGTGCGAATCCAATCGGCCAAGCGGCGTATCGATAATAATTGGCAATTTACGGCCTGATGTTTTACCTAGCGCTTCAAGGATAGAAATAGCGTAAATTTGCTTTTCACCAGCTGACATCGCTTTACGATTGATCTTAATACCGTGCTCGTCGATTAACTCAACATCAAATGTTACTGGATTAATCGTAGCTGAGATTTTTAAATCTTCTTTTCGTGCAAGATTTTTATATGATGCCACAAATTCGGATTCAAGTTGTTTTACGCGAGCTTTAGTTAACTGCTCTGAAAACCTATCTAGAAGTAGCATTGCATTTTGGGCATTTGCGACGCTACTGTCTTTATTTGCCTGATCTCTATTTTTGTCATGAAGCTTTTGAATTTGTCTCGCTGTTTCAAGCGCTAGTCGAAGCTCTCGTTTCGCATTTTCTAATAAGTCATGGTACTTAATAATCAGTTTTTCTTTCTTTTTATCAAGCTCACGTACATCAGAAAATAGTCCTTGGACCTGCTCTTGCTCTGGAGCACGTGCAATGTTGTTGGATGCATTATCAATGTCATCTTCAACTTGTTTTAAGCGAGTTCTAGCTTCATCAAACCGGCGGAGTGACTCTGAGGATTGCTGGTTTACTTGGTAGTCTATGGTGGCGGCCTGACGGTCAGATATATCAAGCAACAGACTTTGCTGAGAAATATCACCTAAATGGTCTGCGAGGCTATCTGTGATGGCTTCCATTGCAGCTGGAGCCGACCCACTTAGGTTGAAGGATAGTTTAGCTCGTAGTGTCTCAAGGAATGAATCTAGTTCTTGGCCAAAGTTTTGTTTTTGTTTGATGCTCTGTTCTTGCTTGATCTTCTCAAGTAATGAAAACATTGTATTTGGAGCAAGTGAAAACGGTAAGCTAGTTTCCATTTCCATACGGATCTGTTTTTCTAACTCGACTTTCTCTTTTAGTAACTCATCAACTTTTAGTGTTTCGGCTTCACGGGTTTTCGCCCATGCGCCACCACTTTGTGAAAGTTTGTTCTCTAAGTTGAGAATGTCATTTGATGTGAGCTCTATTTGAGCGTCAACAATATCCGCTTCTCCACGTAGCCTTTCTGAATTACGCTCATGTTCGATACGCTTGGTATCGAGCGAATCCATTTCTTCGCGGATTGATTGAGTAAGCGTTGAGGAGCCTTGTTTCTTTAGGTAAATACTTAAATCACTCTTAAGCTTCCCAATAACATCTAGCCCTAGTAGGCGACGAACTGCCGTCTTTAAAACCTTCCCTGATTCATCTTCAGCCAAATCAGCGATTTTTTCACCATCAAAGAAGAAAAGATCAGCGATGCCAGTTGGGATTAATTCGTTTAAGAAACCTTGGCATTGTTCGTAATTGAGCTCGGGAATGGGAAGGCCATCTTTTTCGAGGGACAAATTGTCCTTCTTGTCTTTTTTCCAACCACGAATAACTTTGTATGTGTTTTCTTCACCGTTTTGGCTGTATTTAAATTCCAGTTCAATAGATGCATTGTCTTGAACACCACCGTGCCCAACACCCTTATGGATCAAATCACCTAAAGCTTCAATATACTCGCCATTCGACATCAATTGGCCAAACGATTGACGACCAAAAAGAGCCAAACGAACGGCAGTAAGAATTGATGTTTTACCTGCACCGTTTAAGCCACCGAATAAAATGATCGGGCGTTCGGTGCCTTCAATAGCGCCGTTTAAACTAAGACGAGCAGGCGCCGGACGTAAATCTATTTCGTGGTATCCACGAAATACTCTGAAGTTGTTTAACGTTAATTTAGTAATCAGCATGACTTCAATTAAAACTCTTTTAGTAGCTGCTTATCGATATCAATCAATTGTTGATTGTAACGGTCAATTTCTTGCTGGTGAATATCAAACTCTGCCTTGCTTTGTAGTGAGGCATGCTTTTGTTTGATCTCTTCAAGGCTTCCCCAGTCTTGTTTCAGTAGTGAAGCAATCTTATTGTTGATTCCGCTACGTCGACTTAGACCTTCCATTGAGACTTCAAGCTCAATTAGCTTCATTATCATTTCAGGTGCAATATCGAAATCTTCACTGAGCTCGTTGATAATTAAGGCATCATCTTTACCAAAACTTGCATTGTCGTCATAAACCCAATCCAGATCGTAGCCGTAAACCTCATTGAAAATAGTCGGTAGGGAGTCATCCCAGTCAGGCTCGTTTGGATCGTGGATCCATTCTTGGCGAATAGCATGTAACTCTGGAACTGTTATAAGCTCAATTTCACGACCTTCAGATTTGTATTTCTTATCGAGCTCCAACAATTCACGCAACCATTGGCGACGATATTTTAGCCAGTAAGGGCCGGGAATAAATCGGATTAAATGCCAAGCAAGCTCTGTAGGGTTCGGGTGTGCAGGGGTGCTTTTAATTAACTGATAGGAGTAGTGCTCAAGCAAGTGACCGTCTTGATACAGTCGAACCTGGGTTCCATCATCAGAAATTTCAAGGTGTTGGCCTTCGACAAGAGTAATGCTACTTTTAACATCCTCAAGAGTTTTTAGCTCGTTACCTTTGTATGATGCTTGGTTTGTCACTTTCCCGGTACGACGCTTAAAGTTTCGGTATTCATCCTTATTTTTTGGAATCCCCGTTTCAGCGAGCATATCTCTGAATTCTAATAAAGGTGACATCCAAGATTCACCGTTTTGAATCAAACTTTCCATAGCGCGGTCTTTAGTTACCACGGTACATGTCCAGCATCCAAAACGAGAATTACCACAAGACGGGGTGGTTTCGTCAATAACCATTGGGCATTCCCCCTGGCCTGAAGAGTCTTTATAAAGATTCCAAAGAACTAAGTTTTTACCTCCCCAAGGGTTTTCCCACTCAAGATCGTACCGATTGCTCCAGATGTTTTTGATGCCATAAGGTGTTTTTTCGGTTGTTAGATGGCAGAGTCTTAATATTTTCCAAACGTCATCAACACCCCAAGTATCGATGGGTGTAAAGATAAACGCATTGGAAAGAGTTGTATGGCGAGCCAGACGAGAGCCGTCAATTTTATGCTTTGCAATTACTTGAGCACGAGAAGCACTTTCATCACTACGCGAACCTAAAACCACAATAACTTCATCAAACTGAGATACTTTAGATTTGATGAAATCACTGACAGGGTTTATTTTCATTCGCTCTGTACACCAGCGGAAAGAACGTGTGGGTGCAGGGTAACCTTTGCCTAATAGACTAGACCAAAAGGTTTGAGAATCTTCAGGGACAACTTTGTGACAAGTGATCGGCAGGTTATCTCGCTTGGCCCCTTTGCTAATAGCGTCTAAAGAATTGTTAATATGATTAACAACCACAGGGGTTTCGACAAGCGTATCGGAGGTCACAACAAAAACAGGTTTTGAGCGTTCTTCCTCTTTAAGGCCAAGTAGTGCCATATAGATCAAGGTCATTATTGCAGATGAGTCTTTACCTCCGCTGTAACCAATCACCCACGGTCTTTTATCTGCACAATAAACACGTTGTACGTCAGCAATATAGTGACTGAGTTTATTGTTTGCGAAATCTTCAGTGTTGATAAATTCTTGATATTCTTCGGCGAGATCTTCCGCCAATTGTAGCTCGTGTATCATGATAACTGCTTCTCTAGAGCTTTTTCTTCTGGGGTCAGTGGTAACCCAAGTTCAATTTTTAGTGCGTTGGCAGTTAGCTGAATATTCATTGTCGACTTACTCAGTTTGCCATGGTTCATACTGCGTTTTATCCATTCAGGATTGGTCTTTAGCCAGTCTACGTCAGCTAGTTTTTGTAATTTCTTTTTCCAATCTTTAGGCTCTTGGCACAGAAGGTGTTTTCCTAATACGCCAATTGCATGTAAACCAACACCGTGTGCATGCAAGTACTCTTGACGAAGTTGTGCTGGTGAAATTTCTTTATCGATAACTAGTTGCCAATCTTTGATGTACCGTGTCACTTCTTCCCAAAATTCCGCAGCTAATTTTTTTTCTTCTTCGGTAAAGCCGTCTTTTGGTCCTTTGCTTAAAAGTGCTCTAGTCGATTGCTTAATGCTACTTAAGGTAAAAAGCTTATTCGATTTAGGACTGATGTTGGATTTTTCCATTTCGGTTAGACCAACAAATGGCTTTATATTTTTTGCCAATTCCCTTGCTAGTTCTGAACTTTCATCACGATGATCGTACAACGTGCCCAACGATGGGCTTGGTTTAACCGCATATTTATTTAAGTCCGCGAACATTTGTTGGCTGCGGCCCAAACCTTCATCAATGAAAAACAAAACAGGGATATTGTCTTGGCCTAAATCAGGGTTTTCTCGAAGTGCTTCTTCAATCGCTTTGCGTCGGTGTTGCCCATCATTAATCAAAATTTGAGCATCCATAGGGATCTTAAGTGTTCCTAGATTTGGTGCTCCATCATGATCATCGAACGATATATCAACACCTACCGATGCGGTCAAAGCGGAGAAGACGTATTCTTTGGGATTGTCTAACAAGTATTTGACCATCTCAGGAATACGAGTTTTATTTAGGGTTCTTTGAGCTCTCAGCTCTGGTGGAACGTCATCTTCGTTGTAGCTGAAAATTTTAGGGATAATCCTAAGAGGGCAAGTTGCAATATAGAAGGGGCGTCCTGCTTGAATACCTCTGACGGCAGGGAAAGAGTAACAGTAGCCTGAATCCTGATTTAGCATATTAGCCTCTATGTATGTCATTTTAATATGACATACATATTAGTCGGTATGTTATTTTTTGACAAACTAAAGTTTGAGTTTGTTATGTTAGGGCTGGTTTTGTGCGATAAATAACATGAGTATGCCAAAATTAGCGTTGTATTTTACAGCGATGTAATTGAGATTTCCATGTTTTACCTAATTTTTATGAAGGTTTCTTCGTTACCAGATTGAAGCCTTTAATGTGCTTCTTGTGCTTACCCAGCAGCGCTTCAAACTCCGCTCTGTTCATTTGCGCTTCTTTATTGGAATCATAATCCATTAGCAACGCTAAACGCTGGTCAAAACTTTTCTGTTTTTTATACTTCTTATCGTCAGTTTGCATGTATAAGTGTTTGTTGAGTAGTGGCGGCCTACGCTGTTCATTTACGTAATCGAAGAAGTCGATGTCTTGCTCTGCCATCTTGATTTTTATGCGCTCAGTTAAAAAGGGCACCGACTTTTCAAAGGCATCATAAGCGGCTAGGGTGAGTTTTCCTGATGTGATGTGAATCTTTATGAGGTCAATTTCGTCACCTAGTTCGCCATACATTTGCAACCCTGAACCTACGTATACTCGTAGCAGTAGTGGTAAATCATCGATAAGGTCTCGATGTAGGATCAGTGAGTGCCCTTCGTTTAGCAGGCTTGCTGGTAGTTGACCGTGTGCTTTCTCGCATTGCTGATGAATTAAGTCGGTATCGGCAATCGCAAACAGTAATTCCGCAGCCAGGTTGATTGCGGTTTTGTAATCATCAAACAAGGCTTTGATGTCGCGCTTAAGGGGTTCTGGTTGCAGCGTATAGGGTTTTCTTTTTTCAAACAGTCCCATAGCAAAGTAGAGGAGAAGATCTTCTTTTCGGCTCTTTTCTGCTTGTTTAAATTCGTTGGTATCAAACATCTCTTGCAGTAAGTTAAAGGTTTTTCTGTGTGAGCCTATTAACTCAAGAATTTTGTCAGATTGTTCAAATTCATCATTGGCAGGAATACGCCCTAGTTCTAAGCAGGTGTTCCAAAAGTCATTAAACAAGTCTTGATGTTGAGTAATAAGCAGTTTGGCTTTGTCTTTGGCTTCAATAGGCTCTGGTGACGTCAGTTGCTGCCATTTATGGTGGCGTTTGTATTTACTCTGAAGGTACTGTTGTTCTTCCAATTTGTCTTTGAATATATAGAAAATACCAGGCGCGACGGTAATGGCGTCTTCCTGTAGGTTTCTCTCTATGTACGCTTTGATCTCTGATTGCGCGTAGTATTTTTGGAAGGTGTTACGAGAGGTAATCACCCCATCCTTATAAGGTTTGAACTGAGCAATGTAGTTTTCGTTAGCCAGCATGACAGAAACCACCAGAAATTTATCTGCT
Source organism: Vibrio sp. 10N.261.51.C6 (assembly GCF_041471785.1). Lineage (NCBI taxonomy): Bacteria > Pseudomonadati > Pseudomonadota > Gammaproteobacteria > Vibrionales > Vibrionaceae > Vibrio > Vibrio sp. 10N.261.51.C6. Next base: position 41,093 of record NZ_JBFRPB010000037.1, read on the forward strand.
AGCTCCCATGCGCCTAGTAGGGCATCGAGTCTTTCATCTTGATCTTCTATTACGTTAAGAACAAACCCTATGTTTACGATATCAGAATTGGATTTGTCGTTGTCGGGTTGAAAGTTCGGATCCCAACCCAGAGCGTCGAGGCCATGTGCTTCGAGCTCTCTTAAATCGTCTCCGCGGCCGCAGCCGTAATCGAAAATTGAGTGCTCGCCTTTTAAGTAACCATGTTTGACGAGAGTCTTCATTGGTGCAGAGAGTTCATGGCGCACGATGGCCGTTCTGTGCCTATCAATCCCAGCCTCTTCTTGCGTTGTCACAGAGGAGCATCGGAATAATCGACCATCGACAAGCTCGTAACCATGGCGTGCTATTAGGTTTTCCCAAGAACGTTTAAAACCAATCAAACGGCTGTTTTCGTACAGGCCTGCATTCTCGCCTTCTTGTGTGAGTGAAACGAAGTGTTCGTAATATTCACTTGTTGGCAAAACCATGGTTTCTTTTCGATGTAAGATCGGCGGGTTTTCAGATTCGCGATAGCCTGTAATTTTGTGGCTTAGCTTAGAGAGGTCGACATTGAGGCTTTGTTCTAATGCGGGATAGGAATCAGTATAAAAATCAGGGTAATGAAGAAGAGATAAACGGAACTCTTTTTTAAACAGCTTAACGAGGTTCCAGTCTTCTTCATCTAAGTTAACGGCTTTTGCTACGGCGGGAATGAACTGTGTTAATACTTTAGGCAATGCGCTGAATGCGTCTTTATGAAGGTAAATCGCATTGGGCAGTTGTTTGCCCATGTTAACCTCAGCCACTAATTTAGAGAATTGATTCACATCCATGTTAGTTGCTCTTTTTAATGTTTATTAGTTTAAAATACCGAATAGATGCTGTGTGCATTTGAGACATGTCAGTTGATGAGTTGTGAGTTCATGGCGAATTCTTCCAAGAATTGAAGATTCTTAACTATAGTGTTTAGTAATGTCTTTTCAATACCCCCTAAGGCACAACTATGTTGCTTCTATCACTTTTCTTCATCACGGTCATTGGTTTTCTAGCCCAAACTACCGGGCTTTGTATGGTGCGAGGAGTGAAAGAAGCGACAAGCGGAAAACCAGTATTTTTAATCTCAATTCTTTTAAGTGGGTCGTCTGTTTGGTTAGCAATAGCTATCGCATATTTTCTGGAGCAGCCTATTCGCTTGAATAGTAACTTTCCCACGATATTGACGGCTCTTGGAGGGTTTATTTTTGGTTTAGGTGCGGCATTCAATGGCGGGTGCGGAGTATCGACCATTAGTCGTTTTGCCCGAGGTCAGGTCATGATGGTAGCAACAATTCTAGGTTGGCTGGTGTCATGGCTTTTATTCGTTGATCTCTTTACTGATAGAGCAGGGAAGGCATATTTAATCTCCCCCGTTTTGCACATAATGATACTAATTGGTTTATCAGTAATACTACTTGTTGTTGCTTCAAAAAGTGATACTAAAACTCGTAAGCTTTGGTTGTCTATGCTGGGGATCGGTGTCATGGCAGGGCTAGTATTTATTTATGAACCTCATTGGACTCCCAGTGGGTTGTTAAAATCTGTCGGGCTATCTGTATGGAATGGAAATGGAGCTGCTTGGCCAAGATCTGAAAGGTTCTACTTATTCTTTTTTCTTGTGCTTGGCATGGCCATAGCGGCTTTTGTAACGAAATCATTTAGGTTTGAATTTGTGTCATTGATTCAGCTAACTAAGCATTTCTTTTCAGGAACATTAATGGGATTGGGAGCAGTTATGGCCGGCGGCGGAAATGATTCACAGTTACTAGTCGCATTACCTGCGCTATCCGCTGCTGGTCTTGTGGCTACATTGAGTATTGTTATTGGTATTTTTATAGGATTGAAGTTTCAACGCAAATAGGTATCTTATTTTTGTCAGCCTTTTGGTCTTAGCGAGGTTTAATACAATACTTGATAGCTACAATTACAAGTGACTATTTAGTAGAAAAATTCTTTTGACTTTCAAGGTTCATGGGAACTTATCCTTCTTACATTGAGTCCGGTGATTAGTTTTTACTGAAGTAACACCAGAAGTAACATCTTTAAACTCTATTTTTATAATATTCATTCTAATCAAGTTGATAGGTTGGATAGTAGAGTCCAGTAGCGGCACCAAATTCGTTCTTTCTGAACAAGCAAAAAGCCCACCTAGCGTGGGCTTTTTTGTGTCTGCGTTTCTGGAAAGTACCTTAAATAGCATCATTCTTGTCTGCCTCCCCGTTGAATAATTATTGGATGGGCTAAGTGACTCATATCTCTCAAACTCGATTTGTGACCGCGTGGTGACCAATCAAGACACATTATTATATCTTTTAGGAATTGATGTGTGATTAGATATAACTTAAAGGAATTTATAGATAAAAAATCAGCGGAAGAGGGACGGAAGATCTCTGGAGCTCAAATTGCTGCCGAAATAGGTATTCAGCGTTCGGCCATGGCGAAAATGATCCGAGATGAAGGGTACACTACAACCACAAAAACTCTTGATGCCTTGTGTCAGTACTTTGATTGTGATGTGTCTGATTTAATTATGTTCGAACGTGAGAGTGACGTATAACCATAGGGGTGGCTATGCTCATGTTATGTTTTGCTCATAGTGCTTTATGTAATGCAAACTTAGGGAACTTATTAACAAAAGTCAGAAGATAAGCCCCAAAAATTATTCAATTTTAGGCTTCATCAGTAACCATACTTCCTCATCCTCCTCTTAGAAACCACTGTTACTCATTGAAATTGATTGAGAATATCGGATGATCTTTGTCTACTAATGGATGTAATTAACAATTTAGCTAATGTGTAGTTGACGTGATGGCCGTTCAAAAAATAAGGTATAGTTTATTCGTATTGATGAATATTCTCATTTTTGAGTACAAATTCACGTTGGTAAGCTAGGTATGGAACTCACTCCGGTATTAAAAGAATTACAAGCTTTTGTGTATGCAGAACATGAAGCTAGCATGGAAAACCTTCTAGAAATTTGGAAGAAACCTTTAGAAGAAAAACTATTAAAAGGCGAAACTCAACGAATAGAGTCAGTAAGGTGTTCCGGGTCTAATCATCTGGAAGTCGTATTAGGTGATAACGAATCACGCTTTAGAGAAGGCGACATGATTTGTTTGCATCTTGGCGACCCAAGTAACCATAAGGTATTTGACCAAGTAGCTATTGAAGCTGAAAACGATGGAGAGTGGTTGCTCAAAGTCAAAGTAGATCAAAGCTTACTTCCACAACTAAGTGAAGGCTGTTATGCCGACCCTGCAGGCATGGACTTAAAACCGTTTTATGACAAAGCTTTGGTTGATGTAGCAACATCTAAAGTCGGCAGAGACGTATTGCTACCTATGCTTTCCGGACATTTGAATACGGAAACGATTTATGACGAAGACTTTGATGACGCTGCGGATTATGCCGAATCTCGAGGATTAAATGAAAAGCAGAGTGAAGCTGTTGGGCTTGGTGTCGGTTCTAAATACTTAGCGTGTATTCAAGGTCCTCCCGGAACGGGTAAAACAAAAGTTATTAGTATTATCGCCAAGCTTCTTGTAGAGGCAGGGCAGAGAGTTTTCATGACTTCTCATACCCACATGGCGATCAATAATGCACTCAATAAAATTGTAGAGGAAGGGGTTCCTGTTGCAAAAATTTGTGCGAGTGGCGGTAAGAAATCACTGAGTGATAAGGTTCAGCATTTTGAATACGCATCAAAATGGGAAGATATACCGGACACTGGGTATGTGATTGGTGCGACACCTTTTGCTACCTGTAGTGAGCGACTTGAAAGCTTTACATTCGACACCATTATTTTTGACGAAGCCAGCCAAATTACCGTTCCATTGGCGTTAATGGCAATGAGAAAAGGGTGTCGATTTGTATTCGTTGGGGATCATAAGCAGCTTCCTCCTGTGATACTTTCTCAATCCGTTCTTGAGGACAGTTCGGCTTTCTCTAAGATGATTCTTGGCAATGAAAAGGTTTCGGTATTGTTAAGCCAAACTTATCGGATGTCTCCAGCCTTAACTGAATGGCCTAGTAACTGTTATTACAAGGGCGAATTAGAATCGAAAAGACCACCAACGCTGTCATCATTTTCTCTACCTAAAAAACCTCACAAGTATTCTGAGGTCCTCTCTAGCAATCGGCCTTCTGTATTCATAAAAACTCCAGGGGTCAATGCCCGAAGTGTAAATAGAAAAGAAGCGGCGTTAGTGGCCGATTTGATAACCGCGGCTGTTGAAGCGGGTCTATCTGCTGAAGAGATAGGTGTCGTTACACCGTTTCGGGGTCATGCCAAAGCTCTAAAGTCTTGCCTTCAGGATAAGTTAGGGATATTTGGATCAAAATTAGTGGTAACGGATACTGTGGAAAGGATGCAAGGCCAAGAGCGGGAAATGATTATAGTTTCATTCTGCTCCTCAGATCCGCAATACATTAGCGCTATCGCTGAATTCTTTTTCCAAGCGGAACGTCTCAATGTCGCCATTACTAGACCCCAGACTAAGTTGGTGATTGTAGGTCCCGAAATCCCAGAAGGCATGCTGCAACAGGTGGATGATCCTAAGGTGCGACAAAACATTGAAGATTATAAATCTCTGGTTCGTCACTGTTATAAGGTGGAAGTAGATTAATGGCACATATAGATACGATTACAGGCTTAGACCGCAAGCATCGACGTCATTGCAAAAAGGTATTCAATAAACTCAATGACGAATTTTTTATTCGTGAGTCATTATTAGAGTCTCTACAAGTTGCTCCTTGTATTATTGAGGGGCCTTGCAATAGTTGGGTGTTTGTTGGAGTCCATTCAGAGAAACCAGATAGTATTAGTCTTTCTAAATTGTTGAAGTTTAATGACTCGATGTTGACGTTAGGTTTAAAGCCTATTCAGTATCTAGCTGTCGTCGATAATATGATTGTGGAAGAAGAAAGTACTTTCCCAATTGACGGTTCTCTCCAAGTTGATAGTTCTTTCTCTGATTATGTACAAATAATTGAGAACAAAACGTTTATTGAGCGTGGTGAAAAACTAATCCACGCCGCACTAACCGAGTTCACAATCGACTCACATTCACGAATCAAGCGCACGTTTTTTCCGGAGTCGGTTATTCCCGCACAGTGTAGTACTCGTCGAGGAAAAACCTCCGTAGACAATACCGCAAAGCTGCTCCCATTTTTTTTAGATTACGATCAAGAATTGGCTACTAGGCTAGATATGGTTGAGTCTGTCGATTCTGAAGAAGAAGGTCAGGAAGACATTTCAGTAAGGTTGATAAATGGGGTCGCTGGGAGTGGGAAAACTCTGATTTTAATTAATCGTGCAGTTTTGTATTGTAAAAAATACCCGGAAAAAAAGGTCCTTCTTGCGATACACAATAAGCCAGTGACGGAAGATATTAAGTACAGGTTCGAAACCTGGCTTAAAGGTAAACCTGATAACCTTGAAATTACCACCTTTCACTCGTTTGCGCTAAAGCAGTACAGTAAAAGCCATCAGCGTGTTAAGCCAGTATTTGGCGATGCGAATATGAAAGAAGAAAAGAAGACCGTTTTAAGTGATAAAAATGAAGCTTACACGCAACTATCGTTAACAGATGAGCAGATTTGGTCCGAACTAGAGTACATCAATGACTATTTAATTAAAGACAAAGAAGAGTACTTGGAATTCGATCGACAGGGTCGTGGGTTTGCACTACAAAAAAGTCAGCGAGAACATATTTGGCAGCTATATGTTGATTTTTCTGCTCGGTTGTCGTCGGTTAAGAAATACCTACCGAGTTTGTATATTAAGGAAGTTGCGTTATCAGACAAGCCTCTTGAACAGTTTGATCACATACTGCTTGATGAGGCTCAATTCTTCGCGCCATCTTGGTTACAGTTAATTAAACGCTCATTGACGCCGGGGGGACAATTATTTATTTGTGCTGATCCCAACCAAGGTTTCTTAAAAAGCCGTTTAAGCTGGAAGAGCGTAGGTTTGAATGTTCGAGGGCGCACTAAGCGTTTGAATCATTCTTACAGAACGACTTATGAAATAATGGTCGCTGCGAACGCTCTGCTCGATGATCTCGAAGGAAGCCCTGAAGATTACGTGAAGCCTGACTATGAAAAAATGGCAAGAGGACACAAACCCCAAATTATATATTCTCGAAATGCTCAAGATGAGAAAAAGAGGTTCCTGAACGAACTCGCAGCCCTGGTGCTGTCGGGAACAGTCGCTCTTCATCAGATCATGGTTTTATGTAGCCCAGAGTATAATCCATGGTCGCTAAAGCAAGACATTGAAAAACGTATTGGTTCAAACAAGGTCATTAACTACAACAACTCCAAAGAGTTAGCGGATAACGTAGGCAGCAAAATTAGGCTACTTAATATCAATAGTTGTACGGGTATGGAGTCTGGTACGGTGTTCGTTCTTGGTTGTGGTCAAATAATTAACCAGCCTAAGAATCTAGAGTTGAGTGATTCGGAAAGAGAAGAAGTATTGCAAGAATCAATGCGTAAACTTTATGTAGCAATGACTAGAGCTGGGCAAAAGTTAGTGGTTTTCAGTACTGAAGAGTTTCCAATTAGCGTTGAAAAACATATTGAAATTACGGGAGAAGTTACCCAAATTTAGTTGCTATTTATTTATCATAAGTAACTCTTAATCAATGCAAAAAGTCGCATTTACGATACAATACCACGCAATAAATCTTGGCTCTGCTGTTAAGAGCCAAGTCCTACATTATTCGAGTAATTAACAACATGGCAAAAGCACCCGCTAACAAGAAACCCGCCTCAAAAGCTAAGCCTACGTCAAAAGCTAAAAAAGCGACCAAAGGCTTTGAAGAGACCCTTTGGGATACAGCTAATCAGCTGCGTGGCAGTGTTGAGTCATCTGAATACAAACACGTGGTATTAAGCCTTGTGTTCTTAAAGTTCATCAGCGACAAGTTTGAAGCACGCCGTCAGAAGATGATAGACGACGGGCAAGACGCTTTTGTTGAGATGAAAGAGTTCTACCAACAAGACAACATCTTCTTTTTACCAGAAGATGCGCGTTGGTCATTTGTTAAAGCGCGCGCTAAGCAAGATGATATCGCTATCATCATCGATACCGCTTTATCGACTATCGAAAAAAACAACCCTAGCTTAAAAGACGCCCTGCCAGACAACTACTTCTCGCGCCAAGGTTTGGAAGTGAAAAAGCTCGCGTCACTTATCGACAGCATTGAAAACATCGATACGTTAGCTAACGAATGTGACATGAGCGAAGAAGACTTAGTCGGTCGTGTTTACGAATACTTCCTAGGTAAGTTTGCAGCAACCGAAGGCAAAGGTGGTGGCGAATTCTATACGCCTAAGTCAGTGGTAACACTGTTAGCTGAAATGCTAGAACCTTTCCAAGGAAAGATCTACGATCCGGCTTGTGGCTCGGGCGGTATGTTTGTTCAGTCTTTAAAGTTCATTAAAGAGCACGAAGGGCGCACCAAAGACATCGCTATCTATGGCCAAGAGCTGACCTCGACCACTTATAAACTGGCGAAGATGAACTTAGCCATTCGTGGTTTATCGGGCAATTTGGGTGAGCGTGCAGCCGATACCTTTTTTGCTGACCAGCATAAAGACTTGAAAGCCGATTACATCATGGCGAACCCGCCGTTTAACCTTAAAGGTTGGCGTAATGAAGCCGAGCTAACCGACGATGCGCGCTTTGCTGGCTATCGTACACCGCCAACAGGTAATGCCAACTACGGTTGGATTTTGCACATGCTCTCGAAGCTAAGTGAAACAGGCACGGCAGGTTTTGTATTAGCGAACGGCTCAATGAGTTCAACCACGTCCGGCGAAGGTGAGATCCGACAGCAGCTAATCGAGAATGACCGTGTTGAATGTATGATTGCTCTGCCGGGGCAACTGTTCTTCACGACGCAAATCCCAGTGTGTATTTGGTTTATCACTAAAGACAAAACCGAGAACACCACTAAAGGTTTCCGTAACCGTCAAAAAGAGACTTTGTTTATTGATGCTCGTGAAATGGGCACCATGATTAGCCGCACCAACAAAGAGTTGACTAAAGACGATATTGCGCTGATTGCTGACACTTACCATGCATGGCGCTGTGACGAAGCAGAACTTAAAGCGCGTATTGAGCGTGGCGACGGCAAAGTCGAGAAGTATGAAGACCAAGCAGGCTTTAGCAAATCAGCGACCATTACTGATATCAAGGCTAATGACTTTGTACTGACTCCGGGCCGCTATGTAGGTGCAGCTGACGTGGAAGATGATGGCATTCCGTTTGAAACCAAAATGAGTGAGCTTTCACAAACCCTATATAGCCAAATGAATCAATCTCAAGAGTTGGATAAAGTGATTCGCCGTAATTTGGAGGCGTTGGGTTATGGGGAATGAATGGATAAATACTGAGCTAGGTGATGTCATTGAGCTGAAACGTGGATATGACCTTCCTAAAACAAAGCGGATAAATGGAAGTGTACCTGTTGTTTCATCTTCTGGGCATTCCGGTTTACATAATGAAGTGAAAATAAAATCACCGGGTGTTGTAACTGGTCGATATGGCACGATTGGGCAGGTGTTTTATATAGAAGAAGATTTTTGGCCTCTAAATACAACGCTTTATGTAAAAGATTTTAAGGGGAATGATCCATTATTTATCTATTACTATTTGAAAACCGTATCTTATAAAGACTATACGGACAAAGGTGCTGTGCCCGGGGTAAATAGGAATGACCTTCACAGAGCTAAGGTATCTGTTCCAAAGTGCCCTAAATATCAGAATAAGTTAGCTACTCATTTACGAGATCTAGATAAAAAAATCACCCTCAACAACCAAATCAACCAAACCCTAGAGCAAATGGCACAAGCAATCTTCAAGTCATGGTTTGTCGACTTCGACCCTGTAAAGGCCAAAATGAATGGTGAACAACCAAAAGGGATGGATGTGACTACTGCCTCGCTTTTCCCAGAAAAGCTAGTTGAGTCTGAGTTAGGTTTGATCCCTGAAGGGTGGGAAGCAAGCTCTATGGGAGAGCACTTCAATGTCACTATGGGGCAGTCTCCAAAAGGCGAAACTTACAACGAAGATGGTGAAGGAATCGCATTTTTCCAAGGCCGAAGAGACTTCGGTTTTCGATACCCTGATGTTCGTGTCTTTACAACAGACCCTAAGAGATATGCAAAAGCAGGAGACACTTTAATTAGCGTTCGTGCCCCCGTAGGTGATAAGAATATGGCTGCTATTGATTGCTGTATTGGTCGTGGTGTTGGGGCAATCAAGCATAAGAGTGATTCTCGTTCATTCACGTATGCGTTTGTAAGTCATATCGAAAAGAAACTGGGTGATAGCGGTTCTTCTGGAACAGTCTTTAGTTCAATAAACCAGAAGGAATTGAAGAAAGTTTCGTTTGTTGCTCCTCCTCAAGAGCTAGTCGAAGCTTTCCATAATCTTGTTGATCCAATTGACCAAAAAGTTGAGGTTCTATCAAAAGAAATAGATAGCTTATCGCAACTCCGTGACACGCTTCTTCCTAAATTGCTTTCCGGCGAAATCGATTTAGAGAACCTGTCAGTAGAACAAGCTAAGGCGCTGGCAGAGTAACCTTTCGTCATTCCAGAAAGTGAGGAACGAACTTATCAGGAATCTCGTTTTTGACGGTGGTGAAAAGCGAGATCTCAGATACCTCGCGCCTCGGTTCTGAGATAACGAAGGTGGGAATTAGATGAATCCGAAATAGAACAAAGCAAAGCGTAGGTGGAACCATAATATAATGAACGCAACTAATACTCGTGAAATCGACATTTCTGAATTGACGACACTGTGTGAAACAAGCACTTTGCAAAAAGGCATCTTGCTTTCACGCAGTGGTGCAGTACGCAAGCTTAACCTTGTTGGCAACACCGCGACCGCACAGGTCAAAGGCAGCCTCAATTATCAAGTGAGCCTCGATTTCACTGGCGATCTGGTTGGCACTTGTACTTGCCCTGCGGCGCAATATCAAATGTTGTGCAAGCACGGCGTGGCGGTTGCCCTTTGCCTACAAGACCAAGAACAAGCTTTAAACCAAAGTAGTGAACGAGATACCATAAAAAATCACCTGCAAAGCCTTGGTGAAGAGGCAATGGTAGAGATGCTACTCGAATACCTAGAAGAAGATGAGTACACATGGAATGCACTGCTGACAAAAATTGAAATACGCGAAAAGCCAGCCGTATATGGCGAGCTGAAAAAGTTGGTTACCCAAGCCTTACCGCGAGAACAGCTCTGGGATTGGCGAGAAAGCCATGATTATTTCAACTCAGCAGAAATTCAATTGAACATGATCATTGAATCAATGCAAAGCCTTAACGCCGATCATCAATGGAAATTAATAAACTACCTTGTTGAACGGTTGAATAAGGTGCTAGAGCAAATTGATGACTCCAATGGCGATCGTTATGGCATTGAAAGCATGATTAACGAACACATGCCAAAGACGCTGGCAAAGCTTAATTGGAGTGAGCAAGAGAAAGCGCAGTGGATGTTTGAGCGTTTGACCCATTACGAATTTGACGTATTTCCTTCGATTGAAGAGAGTTTTGGAGCGATTTGGCAATCTAACACCCACTTTCTAACCTTATGCCGCCAAGCGATAGATCAAGCATCGCAAGATGAGAGTAGCTGGAACTTACGCTCATGGGCAGTTCCGTTAATGAAACACAGCTCCGATTGGCGTGAAGTGGCGGAAATTAAACAAAAAATAGCACGAACGTGTCGAGATTATCTTGAAGTTGTTGATATGTTCATTGATGAGCAAGAGCCGTTAGAAGCTGAGTTTTGGTTAGCTAAGGCGAAAAAAATGGCGAGTGATTATGAACTTCGTGCGTGCGAACAAGCTCAATTCCGTCTTTATGTTGAACTAGGTGAAATCCATTCTGCATGGGTATTAGCTAACCGTTTGTTAGAACAATCACCAAGCTTTCAATATTATCAACAGTTAGCGAAGTTTAAAGCCAATTACCAAATTGATGATGTTGAATTTTTCTCCCACACTGAACTGCTACTTGCCAATGCCTATCAACAACCAGACCGCTATAATCAAGCTTCTGATCGTACGGATGCCTTGGTTCTGTTCTATATCGATAACCAGCAATTAGACAAAGCGTGCGAATGGGTTGCCGAACATAAAATATCAATACAAGGACTTATTTCGCTTGCCGATCATATTGTGGATGATAAACCTGAAAATACGCTGGATTATTATCTGCGAGCAGTCTCATCTTATATCGAACAGACCAATAATACGGCTTACGATCAAGCTTTAGAGTTACTTCGACGTTTAGAGAATATGCTGAAATCGCATCCTACTCAATTGGCGACATTTTATAGTCAGGTGGCGCAACTCGCTACCACGTACAAGCGTAAGCGTAATATGTTCGCTTTAATTCAGAAATATTATTCAAAATATATCTGATTCTGCGGAGGTGACAAGATCTGCGGTGTTGAGAAAATGGAACAAAGCCCGAAACCGAGTTACTACAAAACAAATTTAAATAACTCAATTTAGAAAACAACAAACAACGTCAAACAGCAGTAGGAAAAGGCGATGAGCTTAAAATTTACTGAAGCCAAACTCGAACAGGCCATTATTGAGCTATTGGGTGAGCAAGGCTACCCACACGTAGTGGGTGAACAAATAGCGCGTGAAGACAAAGAACAAGTACTCATCTTAGATGACTTACGCCGCTACCTTGCCAAGCAGTACCGAGGCGATGCTATAACCGAGAGCGAAATTGACACCATTGTTCGTATGATATCAACGTTGCCTGCCAGTGATTTATACCATAGCAATAAAACCTTCTGCCAATGGCTAACCAATGGCTTTCTGTTTAAGCGTGAAGATCGCTCAAAGAAAGACCTCTATATTGAGTTAATCGACACAAGACATTTGGCACAAGCCTTACGCTTGATGTTTGTCCCGTTGCTAGAGAATAAATCTAAATCAGATAATACTGATAGAGAAGTTGCAGAGGGTAATGTTAGTTACTTAGAAACATATCGCCTAGACCCGACTGATACCAATATCTATAAAATCGTTAACCAGCTAGAGATTGAAGGTGTCGATGAACAAGTTCGAATCCCTGATGGCATCCTTTATGTGAACGGCTTACCGCTGGTGGTGTTTGAATTCAAAAGTGCCGTGCGAGAGAAAGACGCGACCACCTTTGATGCATGGAAGCAAATTTGCGTTCGTTATCGCCGTGATATTCCCAAGCTGTTCGTCTACAACGCGATGTGCATCATCAGCGATGGCGTGAACAACAAAATGGGCAACCTGTTTGCGCCGTATGAGTTTTTTTACGCGTGGCGCAAAGTAACGGGCAACGAGTCTACCGAAAAAGAGGGTATTAATTCCCTCTACACCATGATTGCCGGGTTGTTTAACCAAACTCGATTACTTGATGTAGTGAAGAACTTTGTCTTCTTCCCTGATACCTCTAAGAAAGAGATAAAAGTCTGTTGTCGTTACCCGCAGTACTACGCAGCGCGTAAGCTTTACTACAACATCGACAAAGAACGTAAGCCATACGGTAGTGGTAAAGGCGGTACTTACTTTGGTGCAACAGGGTGTGGTAAGAGCTTTACCATGCAGTTTCTATCTCGCCTATTGATGAAAAGCATCGATTTTGAAAGCCCGACCATTGTACTTATTACCGACCGCAACGATCTCGATGACCAGCTTTCTAAACAGTTCTGTAATGCCTCTGATTACATTGGTGATGAGATGGTGGTGCCAGTTAAAAGCCGTCAAGATTTAAGAGATAAGCTACAAGGCATCAAGAGTGGTGGTGTGTTCCTGACTACCATTCATAAGTTCACCGAAGACATCGAATTGCTTTCAGAGCGTACAAACATCATCTGTATTTCTGATGAAGCGCACCGTTCACAGGTCAACCTCGATAAGAAAGTGGTGATCAAATATCAAGATGGTGTAGCCGTCGATGTGAAAGAGACATACGGCTTTGCTAAGTATCTACACGACTCTCTGCCAAGCGCGACTTACGTTGGCTTCACCGGAACGCCGATCGATGCCACCCTTGATGTATTCGGTGATGCAGTAGACAGCTACACCATGACAGAATCTGTTAATGATGAAATTACGGTTCGTATTGTTTATGAAGGCCGAGCCGCTAAAGTCATTCTTGATAACAGCAAGCTTGAAGAGGTCGAGAAATACTACCAAGCGTGCGCAGAAGCGGGCACCAATGAACATCAGATAGAAGAGAGCAAGAAAGCTTCTGCCAATATGAACGCGATCCTTGGTGACCCTGATCGTATTGAAGCTTTGGCGAAAGACTTTGTTGAACATTATGAAGGGCGAGTTAAAGAAGGTTCTACGATAAAGGGCAAGGCGATGTTTGTCTGTGTGAGTCGTGAAATCGCGTTTGATTTCTATAAGCAAGTCAAAATCTTAAGGCCAGAATGGTTTGAGGAAAAGCTATCAATTGATGGTGTCGAGCTGACGGATAAAGAGAAAGAAGAGTTAAAGCCACTTGCGATGGTGCAAATGGTGATGACGCGCGGTAAAGACGATGACCCTGATCAGTACAGCCTGCTAGGGACAAAGGAATATCGAAAATCGCTCGACCAGCAGTTTAAGAGTCCTAAGTCGAATTTCAAAATAGCCATTGTAGTCGACATGTGGCTAACAGGTTTTGACGTTCCTGAACTGGATACTATCTACATCGATAAGCCGTTGCAGAAACACAACCTGATTCAAACTATCTCACGTGTTAACCGTAAGTTTGAAGGCAAGGCGAAAGGGCTGGTTGTCGATTACATTGGTATCAAGTCACGTATGAATCAAGCCTTAGCGATGTATTCAAAGGCTGATGAGACTAACTTTGAAGATATTCGCTTTTCCGTTATTGAGGTGAAGAACCATCTCGATCTGTTAAGGCAGATGTTCCACAAGTTCGATACGTCAGGTTATTACACAGGAGAGCCGTGTAAGCAGCTAGAGTGCCTTAATCAGTCGGCAGAATACATCCTTCAAACCAAGAAAGGTGAAACCCGATTCATGGCTTTAGTCGGCCGTATGAAGGCGGCTTATGATGTTTGCTGTGGTAGTGAATTGTTATCTCAGCAAGAGCGCGACCAAATTCACTTTTATATCGCAGTGCGCTCTATCATCTTTAAGCTAACCAAAGGTGATGCACCAGATACGGCACAAATGAATAAGCGCGTTCGCGAGTTAGTGGCAGAAGCACTTCGTGCCGATGGAGTAGAAGAGATCTTTACGATTGGTGATGAGCACGCCGAAGCTATCGATATTTTTGACGAAGATTACCTAGCTCGTATCAACAAGATTAAGCTGCCAAACACCAAGATTCAGTTGCTTCAAAAGCTGTTAGAGAAGGCGATAAGTGATTTTAAAAAGGTCAACCAGCTGCAAGGCATGAACTTCTCTAAGCGCTTCCAATCGCTGGTGGAGCAGTATAACGAACGCCGTGAAAATGATGTGTTGAATGGCGAGGAGTTCGATACCTTCTCTCAAGAAATGACCGACATTATCTTTGATATCGTGAAAGAAATGGGCTCGTTTGAAGACCTAGGTATCGACCTAGAAGAGAAAGCGTTCCTCGATATCTTGAACCACATGCGCAAGAAGTACGATTTCACTTACGACGATGACAAGATGCTCGAACTGGCGAAGGAGATGAAAACCACAGTAGACAATGTCGCCCAATATCCAGACTGGGCAGGGCGCGATGATATCAAAGCCAAGTTGAAAGTGGATTTAATCTTACTGCTACACAAATACGGCTTCCCACCAGTTGCCAATGATGATGTTTACAAAGGCGTGCTAGAGCAGGCTGAGAATTATAAGAAGAATGTGTAGTCGCTTTAAATTTGATGACATTTGATTTTATCAATGAGTATTTCAGCTAAAACAATCACTTTAGCTGAAATACTCGAATAGAGATCTAACCTCGAATGATCATTTGCTCGCGCTCTGGACCTACCGATACCATCACGATTGGCACACCCATCAGCTCTTCGATACGAGTAACGTAATCTTGTGCTGCTTGAGGAAGGCTCTCAAACGTGCGGCAACCCGTGATATCTTCGTCCCAACCTGCCATATCTTCATATACAGGTTTTAGCTCAGCCGTTTGTGGCCAAATCGGGTTCTCTGTGTGCTCACCAGAGTAAGCAGTACAGATCTTAAGTTCAGACAAACCAGACAGGCAATCAATCTTAGTCAGTGCGATTTCCGTTGCAGCTTGCAGGTCAACACCGTTGCGAGTTGCCACTGCATCAAAGTAACCCATATCACGTGGGCGACCCGTGGTTGCACCGTATTCGTTAGAGCTTTCGCGGAAGCTGTCTTGTTCTTCCATTGCAGTTACTAGCGTGCCAGTACCAACAGACGAGCTGAATGATTTAGCAACAGCGATAACACGTTCAGGACGAAGTGCAGGTAAACCGCTACCAATGCCAGCATAAGCTGCGGTTACATTCGAAGATGTTGTCCAAGGGTATTCACCGTAGACAAGGTCGCGACCTGCGCCTAACTGAGCTTCAAACAGTAGGTTTGCGTCTTGTGATTGCAGCGCTTTAAGCGGCTCAGTTACGTTGCAGATGAACGGGCGCCACGCTTTAGTTACTTCAAGTAGCCATTCTGTCATTTCAGAAGCAGTCTGGGAGAAGTCACATTGAGGGTAGAGCGCTTTAAGCTGAGGCATCTTCCAATCAAGTAGGAATTGAATACGCTGCTCTAAAATTTCAGGTTGATTCAGCCAACCGACAAGAATGCCTTTCTTCATTACACGATCGCCGTACGCTGGTGCAATGCCTTGACGTGTAGAGCCGTAAGCGCTATCGCCCAAACGCTCTTCTTCAAGCGTATCTTCAAGAGCATGTAAAGGGAGACACAGTGTCGCACGATCTGAGATCGCCATTTTCACTTTGATGCCAGCCTCTTGAACTTCTGCAATCTCTTCAGTTAGCGCAGCAGGGCTGATCACCATGCCTGGGCCCAGAACCGCCGTACAATTAGGATTAAAAATACCACTAGGTAGTTGGTGCAGTTTGAATGTACCGAAGTCATTTACCACAGTATGACCTGCATTGTTTCCGCCTTGGAAACGAATGCTAGCAGAAGCTTGGTCTGCTAAAAAATCGACGATGCGGCCTTTGCCTTCATCACCCCAGTTTGCGCCCACAACAACGATAGATGGCATAATTTTTCTCCTAACTGATTGAGGAATCATGTTAGGCCTACAAGGTGGATAAGAGAAATTAATTATCTTTATTATCTTGATAAGGATTTCATATATCCTTAAAGTCTTAAGCTACAAACGAGATTCCCTATCACGTTCGTTCCTCACTGTAGGGAATGACGATGGGGCATTCTTTACTTTTAGGGAATGATATTAGTGACACGAGAGAGAGGACATGATGCTCGATATTAATTTGTTGAAGACGTTTGTGACGCTTGCGGAGTACAAGCATTTTGGGAAAGCGGCCAATGCACTGCACATGACACAACCCAATGTGAGTTTGCACCTAAAACAACTGGAACAACAAACACGCATAAAGTTGATAGAGAGAAGCCCTTTTCAATTGACTCAAGCGGGTGAACGGCTATTGGAAACAAGCCAAAGAACGCTACTCGAACTGCAGATTTGTCAGGCCGATCTCAATGCCATTAACGACCTTAAAATAGGGACGTTAACCATTGCCGTAAGTGACATCATTTCTCGATTTTTGCTAATTCGTCCGTTCCAGAAGTTCAAAGCGCAGTATCCCGGTATTGACCTTACGCTCTTGAATACCACGTCATCTCAGGCATCGAATTTAGTTAAAAATGCTCAAGCGGATATTGGTTTTGTTATCGCCAAAGAGCAGCACAACGAGTCTTTGTATTTCACTAAGCTGCAAGAGCTTTCTTGGTGTGCGCTTGGCGATGGGTTTGATATCCGAGACTCTGATGCAGAGCTCACTTTGATTCTACTAGGTCATGATACGAGAACGCGTGACTTTATTGATGAAGGTTTACCAAGCCTTAATCTACCTAATTATAGGGTGATGGAAGTAGGGAGTGTCGATGCTCAAATCGACTGGGCAGAAGCGGGATTTGGTGTGGCTATTGTCCCGGAGTTTGCGGTATCAACCAAGCAGCACCTGCATTCGAAAGTGACACCATTGACCAACTTCTCGAGCACCAGTCTTGGTTATATTGTTCGGCAGAACCAAGTCTTGTCGAAAGCAACCAAGCAGCTGTTAGGTTGGGTGAATGATGAGATTATTTCATTGCAAAACAAATAAATACAATCATTGAGTTTGACTCAATCAGCCCACCTCGAGTGGGCTTTTTTGTCCCTGGAAAGCCTCGTTTTTACTGAATCAATAATCTTTGGAACAAACTAGCGCTCACCATCAACTATTCGTCCCGCAAATCAGAGTTTCAAAATTCATCGTTGACAAAGTTTGATAATCAAACTAAATTTCAAATTATTACTTTGGTTGTCAAATTACTTGTCAATCAAAGGGCTTTTATTTGCAACGATCATCTAACCACAAACACAAGCTAAGGACGCCATTTTGAGTTTTCCAACACGTCACCAACACAACTTTTCTTCACATAACAGTCAAGGTGAGAAACGCACGTTCTATGTCCTGTTATTGACCGTCGTTACCATGGTTGTCGAAATTGTTGCAGGTACTATTTACGGCTCGATGGCATTGCTTGCCGATGGTTGGCACATGGGGACGCACGCCGCAGCGTTTGGTATCACCTTATTTGCATACCGTTATGCGAAGAAACATGCCGAGAGCGAACGTTTCTCTTTCGGTACTGGCAAAGTCAGCGTGTTAGGGGGCTACACCAGCGCGATTGCATTGGGGATTGTGGCATTGTTGATGCTGGTGGAATCAGTACATCGTTTTTTTAACCCACAAGCGATTCAGTTCAATGAAGCGATAATCGTTGCTTGTATTGGTTTAACTGTGAATGTGGTGAGTATGTTTTTACTTGCCGATCACCATCATGATCACGGACACGAGCATGGCCACAATCATAGTAAGAATCACGGTCATTCACATAGCCATGAGCACGACAGCGACCATGGTCATAAACATGGCGAGCATCACGGACACCATCATGATCACAACCTACGCGCAGCCTACATGCATGTGTTGGCGGATACTCTAACTTCGCTGCTTGCGATTGTTGCGCTGCTATTTGGTAAGTTTTACGGTTGGAACTGGTTAGATGCAGCAATGGGAATGGTTGGCGCATTCGTGATTGCTAAGTGGACGATGAACCTTATAAAACAAACCAGCCCAATCCTGCTGGATGAGAATATCGACCAAGATTATCGTGACTCAGTGACCAAAACCTTAACGCCTTATGCGTCGGTCACCGATTTCCATATGTGGAAGGTGAGTGGGCATCACTATTCAGCAGCGATTACTCTTGAATCAAACAGTGATAAAACCGTCTCTGAATATAAACAAATGCTCGCCAAGTTTGATAAGATTAATCATCTTACTCTTGAAGTGCATTCAAACGACCATGCGAAATATAGAACAGCTTAACCAAATACTGACTGAGTTCTACGATAAAATGTCTTCGTGGGAGCAGTCTGTTGTCAAAGAGACGGGTTATTCCCTGGCTCAAGTACACACCATTGAAGTACTTGGTATGCATGGTGCGTTAAGAATGAAAGAGCTCGCTGAAAAGTTGGGTATTACCACGGGTACACTTACTGTTCAAATAGAAAAGTTGGTTAAAGCTGAATTGATTGAGCGCCATGAACACCCAACAGATCGTCGTGCGATTGTGGTTGCCTTGACGGATGAAGGGCAGAAGATCCACGTCCACCATAACCAGCTTCACTTGAATTTGGTTAATGAGCTGACGCAAGATATCGAAGAAGACGAGAAAGCGGTGTTATTGAAGTGCCTAACCAAGATGGTAAAAGCGTTTTAGCCAGCCTTGAATTCGCACCTAACTCTTTAGCTGCAAAGCGATTGACTAGAAAATCAAAAGATGGACCTGACTCGAATTGAGTAGGTCCATTTTTTTCGCCGTTTACGCTCTACTGTACAATCATCAATAGACGGATTCACTGTTTAAAAACCAAGTCAAAACCTCCAATATTGCGCTTCGCTCGTGCTCTTCTGGAGAGCCAAAAAAATGTCATCATAAATAATGCATCCAAATGTGCGTCAAAGTCTTTTAATTCAATGCCTTGTATACCATGACATTCAAGCCATTTATGTTCCGTCAAATAGCTGTCTCTCACTTTTATCATTCAACTAATGTACATGTATTCAGCAAGCAGAACGCATCAATCGACCACAGAGATAACTTCAGTGGTGAGTGCAATTCAAAGCCAGATGCAGGCGTCGATGGCAGAGATTGGCGAGTGTAATCAACAAGGTCAACTAACGCTGAAAGATTCGGAAGAGCTGGATGCGAGCTTGCAACTTATCTTGAGCGACATGGAAAGCATCCAAGGTAATTCAGAACGTATTGCTTCAGCGATTGAAGAGCAGGGCGCAGTAATGGCGCAAGTGAGTGACTCAATTACTGAGCTGAACACTATCTCGAACGACAATAACGCTTCGGCGCAGCATTGCTTAGTTGAAGTGGACAAGGTAGCAGAGCAAGCGAACGATATGGACCAAGCGGTCGCGCAGTTCAAGACTTCATAAACAACATAGAACTTACTAAAACAAAAGGCGTGGATCATCTACGCCTTTTTTGTGCCTGAAATTCAAATAGATAAATGACGAGAATAAAAAAACGGCCCGATCTGGGGGAAGATCTGGGCCGTTATATTACGTATTAAAGGGGGGGACTACTTATTTCGGCCTTCCAGCACATCCAGTGCCAGTTCAACCGCTTTATCAATATTGTCGCATCCCGCTAACTTACCTGAGCTGATAGGACCAAGCACATTAGCGTATAACGAGAGCTGCTTGTTAAATGGCAGGCTCAACTGCTCATATAAACGCTGGCGAATCTCGGCATGTTGCTCAGGAGCGTGAGCAGCAAGGCTTTTCAAAGTGTCATAAACAAGAGTGGTGGTAGTGTTCATTCGTCTCTTTATCATTAAGTGGGAGGCGCTTATTTTATAATCTTTTCGTATTCTTTTACTGTGACATAAGTCATACAATATTATTAATGTGTTTATCTTTTCAATCTAATGAGAATAAGGCATTCCAAAATAGACTTAAGTATCTGTGAAATATAACTAAAATAATGACAGACTATCGAACACACAAACGAATTGGCGCGTTTCTGGCAAACGGTTAAATCTATAGGAAGAGGAACAACATGCACTACGACGTATTCAACGGAGACGCAGATGGCATAATCGCGTTGTTACAGCTGCGATTAAGTGAGCCAAGAGAGAGCGTGCTCATTACTGGTGTTAAGCGTGATATTAAGTTGGTCTCTCAAGTTGTTACTCAAACTATGGAGCCGGGTAAGCAAGGTGATGTTTCTTCCGTTACCGTTTTAGATGTATCGATGGAGAAAAACCTGCCTGCACTGCACTCACTGCTAGACGCAAACATCAATGTATTTTATTGCGATCACCACCGAACAGGGGATGTCCCAACTTCTAGTCATTTAGATACTCTGATTGATACCGCGCCAGAGAGCTGCACGAGCTTGCTGATTAACCAGAAGCTGAATGGTGCGCATGTGGCTTGGGCAATCGCAGCTGCCTTTGGCGACAATCTAAAAACGGTGGCGGCGCGGCTAGCGGATGAAAATGGATTCGCTCAATCTCAAAAAGAGTTTCTAGAAGAGCTAGGTACCTTGATTAACTACAACGGTTACGGTTCGTCACTGAGTGATTTGCATTTCACGCCAGCTGAGCTCTACAAAACCCTTTATCAATACCCGAATCCGTTTGATCTTTTGGATGATAAAGACTCTGTGTTTTATCGACTACGAGATGCTTATCAAAATGATCGCCAGCAGTTATCAAACCTTGCTCCTGTTTATGAAAGTGAAGTCGCACGTGTGTTTGAACTGCCAGGTGAGACGTGGGCAAGGCGCATCAGTGGCGTATTTGGTAATGAAATCGTTAATCAAGATCCAAACCGAGCGCAAGCCGTTTTAACGAAGAATCAAGACGGCGAGTCTTACACGGTGAGCTTACGTGCGCCATTATCAAATAGAACGGGTGCAGACGAAATTTGCTCAAGTTTTGCGACTGGCGGAGGAAGAAAAGCAGCGGCTGGAATTAATCAACTTAATGAACTTGATAAGGTGAATTTTATTTCACTATTGGATGCATATTATTCATCTGGCACTGACGGTTAACTGAAAAACTCCCGACGTATACATTCAAAATCCTACAAATTCTTGCTCCTATATTCCGTTATACGTGCGTATTGCTAGCACATGTATGATGGCTATATCCAGGCTGTTTTAGTGATATCACTCGCAATGGTATCTGGTCTTAGGTCAGTAATTACGGCGTATTTGGGATGATTTTTGCCGATTTAAAGTTTATTTTTTCCTATCGGTGATTTTTTATATTTTTGGTTAATTATCTTAGTGAATTAAGGTTGATTAAATATTTATATGGTCAATGCATTCAGCCGAAAATAACAGTTTTTAGCATTTCAATTTGAATGAAAAGTCAAAATCATATTGATTCTGATATTCAATCTGTGACTCAAAATCACAAGTTAAATCAAAGGTCATCTTTTCCTATAAATTCCATTACTTCTCTATAAATATTCATGATTACAATGAATTGGTTCGGTTGTGATTGGCACAGCTGTTAAGTAAGGAAGTGGGACTAATGTTGAAACGTAAAGCTCTACAATTAGCAGTATCGGTCGGCATGGCGGCTATGTCTGGCGCTGTTTATGCGAATGGTTCAGATATGACGAATCCAGACTCTGGCGTCGTGGTTGGCTATTGGCATAACTGGTGTGACGGTGGCGGCTACCAAGGTGGTAATGCGCCATGTGTGACGTTGGATGAAGTGAACCCAATGTACAACATCGTGAATGTGTCATTCATGAAGGTTTACGATGTGGCTGATGGTCGAATCCCAACTTTTAAACTGGACCCAACCATTGGGCTTTCAGAAGAACAATTTATTGACCAAATCTCTGAGCTCAACAAGCAAGGTCGCTCTGTACTGTTGGCTTTGGGTGGTGCGGATGCACACGTAGAGCTAGAAACCGGTGATGAAAGAGCCTTTGCTGATGAGATTATCCGTCTAACTGAGCGTTACGGTTTCGATGGCCTAGATATCGACCTTGAACAAGCAGCCGTAACCGCCGCAAACAACCAAACCGTGATTCCGGATGCACTTAAGCTAGTGAAAGATCACTACCGCGCAGAAGGTAAAAACTTCCTTATTACAATGGCGCCTGAGTTCCCGTATCTAACGACAGGCGGTAAGTACGTTCCTTATATCGATAATCTAGAAGGCTACTACGACTGGATTAACCCACAATTTTACAACCAAGGTGGCGATGGTATCTGGGTTGAAGGCGTGGGTTGGATTGCTCAAAACAACGATGCGTTAAAAGAAGAATTCATCTACTACATTTCTGATTCTCTTATCAACGGAACGCGTGGTTTCCACAAGATCCCACATGACAAGCTCGTGTTTGGTATTCCTTCAAGCATCGATGCTGCAGCAACCGGTTTTGTACAAGAGCCACAAGATTTATACGACGCATTTGATAGCCTAACGGCGCAAGGTCAACCGCTACGTGGTGTGATGACTTGGTCTATCAACTGGGACATGGGCACCAACAAAAACGGCCAACAATACAACGAGCAGTTCATTAAAGACTACGGCCCGTTTGTACACGGTCAGGTAACGCCACCACCAGTCGAGGGCGAGCCCGTTCTTAAAGGTGTCGAAAATACGCGTGTTCTTCACAGCACAACGTTTGATCCTATGGATGGCGTGACGGCAACAGACAAAGAAGACGGCGATCTAACGTCATCAATCGATGTTGAAGGATACGTCGAAACGGCGGTTATCGGCACTTATGTACTGACTTACCGTGTTAAAGATAGCGATAACAATGAAACAACCAAAGCAAGAACGGTAGAAGTTTACAGCCAAAAACCTGTATTCGATGGCGTGTCTGATACTACTGTCATGTTAGGTAACGCATTTGATCCGATGGCGGGTGTTAGTGCAAATGATGCTGAAGATGGTGACCTAACAAGCACCATCACACACACTGGCAGTGTCGATGTGAATGAAATCGGCAACTACACACTTGTATACAGCGTAACAGATAGCGCGAACCAAACCGTAACTGCTGACCGTAAAGTGTCAGTAACTGATGGTTCTAACTGTGCTGCTCCATGGGATTCAAACACAGTTTATGTGGAAGGTGACCAAGTTTCGCATGACGGAGCAACGTGGGTTGCAGGTTGGTACACTCGCGGCGAAGAGCCAGGAACAACAGGTGAGTGGGGCGTTTGGAGAAAAGTTTCAGACTCTTCATGTGGTGGTAACCCAGATCCGGGCGATGACTTAGAGCTTTCGGTTTCAGGACTTCAATCACAATATGCGCCAGATAACGGCAACGTGCGTTTAGATCTGACACTGACATCAAATGAAGCATTAGATGTTACCGCTATGGTGATCAACAGTGCAGGTACTGTGGTTGAGCAAACTAAGGTTAACGTAACGGACAGCCGTGCTATTACCATCGACTTATACGATGTAGCGGAAGGGCAATATGCACTTGAAGTAGTCGGTAAAGCATCTGACGGTGAAATGGTGATGGTAAACGATTCGTTCGCTGTTAAAGACGGTGGCGGAACAACACCTCCTCCAGGTGATTACCCTCCATATGAAGCGGGCACAAACTACGCAGCGGGTGACATTGTGGTCGGCAGCGATAATGGCTTGTACGAATGTAAGCCTTGGCCATACACGGCATGGTGTGCAAGCGCGTCTTACGCTCCAGCAGATAGCCAATACTGGCAAGATGCTTGGACAAAGCTGTAGTCTGATAGCTCAACGCTAGCAATATAAAGTAGACGATCAAAGAGAGGCCATTGTGCCTCTCTTTTTTATGGTGCGCCGAG
>NZ_JBFRPB010000038.1:0-66059 GCF_041471785.1 Vibrio sp. 10N.261.51.C6
CTCGGCGCACCATAAAAAAAGGCTTGGTCAGTGACCA
Source organism: Vibrio sp. 10N.261.51.C6 (assembly GCF_041471785.1). NCBI lineage: Bacteria > Pseudomonadati > Pseudomonadota > Gammaproteobacteria > Vibrionales > Vibrionaceae > Vibrio > Vibrio sp. 10N.261.51.C6. Next base: position 38 of record NZ_JBFRPB010000038.1, read on the forward strand.
AGCCTTTTTAATATCGTTTCAATTAACTTCTATCTCAATCGATAAAAGCCAGCTGATTACCAACCCGTGATTTCACGTAGGCCTTTACCGATGTCAGCAAGAGACTTAACAGTCTTAACGCCTGCTGCTTCTAGTGCTGCGAATTTATCTTCAGCAGTACCTTTACCGCCAGAGATGATTGCGCCTGCGTGGCCCATACGTTTGCCCGGAGGAGCAGTAACACCAGCGATGTAAGATACAACTGGCTTAGTTACGTTTGCTTTGATGAAATCAGCCGCTTCTTCTTCCGCAGTACCACCGATTTCACCAATCATTACGATTGCTTCAGTTTCTGGGTCTTCTTGGAAAAGTTTCAAGATATCAATGAAGTTTGAACCTGGGATAGGGTCACCACCGATACCAACACATGTAGACTGACCAAAGCCTTCATCTGTTGTTTGCTTAACTGCTTCGTATGTCAGAGTACCTGAACGAGATACGATACCTACTTTACCCTTCTTGTGGATGTGACCAGGCATGATACCAATCTTACACTCGTCTGGAGTGATAAGACCTGGACAGTTAGGACCGATCATGCGAACGCCAGTTTCTTCTAGCTTCACTTTAACGTCGATCATATCTGTTGTAGGGATACCTTCAGTGATCGTTACGATCAGTTCGATACCTGCATCAATCGCTTCTAGGATTGCATCTTTACAGAAAGGAGCTGGTACGTAGATAACTGTTGCTGTTGCGCCAGTTACTTCTACCGCTTCACGTACTGTGTTGAATACTGGAAGGCCTAGGTGAGTTTGACCACCTTTACCAGGTGAAACACCACCAACCATTTGCGTACCGTATGCGATAGCTTGGTCTGAGTGGAATGTACCTTGACCGCCAGTGAAACCCTGACAGATTACTTTAGTGTCTTTGTTAATTAATACAGACATTATTTAGCCTCCGCAGCAGCAACAACTTTCTGAGCAGCATCTGTTAGAGATTCAGCTGCAATGATATCAACATCAGAATTAGCAAGTACTTCGCGACCTAGGTCTGCGTTTGTACCTTCTAGACGAACAACTACAGGAACTGTTACGCCGACTTCTTTAACTGCACCGATAATACCTTCAGCGATCATGTCACAACGAACGATGCCACCGAAAATGTTTACGAGTACTGCTTTAACATTATCATCAGAAAGGATGATCTTGAATGCTTCAGCTACACGCTCTTTAGTCGCGCCGCCGCCTACATCAAGGAAGTTTGCTGGCTTGCCGCCGTGTAGGTTTACGATATCCATCGTACCCATCGCAAGGCCTGCACCGTTAACCATACAGCCAACGTTACCATCTAGTGCTACGTAGTTCAGTTCCCACTGTGCTGCGTGTGCTTCGCGCTCATCTTCTTGAGATGGATCGTGCATTTCACGTAGTTTAGGCTGACGGTACATCGCGTTTGAGTCGATGTTGATCTTGCCGTCTAGACAAAGCAGGTTGCCTTCGCCAGTAATTACAAGCGGGTTGATTTCTAGTAGAGCTAGGTCGTACTGAGAGAACATTTGGCCAAGACCCATGAAGATCTTAACGAACTGTTTGATTTGATCGCCAACTAGACCAAGTTTGAACGCCAGTTCACGGCCTTGGTAAGCTTGAGGGCCTACTAGAGGATCGATCGCTGATTGGTGAATCAACTCTGGAGTTTCTTCAGCGATTTTCTCAATGTCCACACCGCCTTCAGTTGACGCCATGAATACAATTTTACGCGTTGCGCGGTCAACAACAGCACCTAGGTAAAGTTCGTTAGCAATGTTTGATGCTTCTTCAACTAGGATCTTAGTTACAGGCTGACCATTAGCGTCTGTTTGGTAAGTCACTAGGTTTTTACCTAGCCACTTTTGTGCAAACTCTTTAACGCCTTCTTTGGTGTCATGTAGCTCTACGCCGCCCGCTTTACCGCGGCCACCAGCGTGTACTTGACACTTAACGACTTTCTTGGCTGTACTGATACGACCTGCAGCTTCGAAAGCTTCTTGTGCAGTATCACATGCGAAACCTTCTGGTACAGGCAAACCGAATTCTGCAAACAGCTGTTTGGCTTGGTATTCATGCAAATTCATTTTGATATTCCGTTTATTTTCCCTTAAGGGATTATTATTTCCATAACGACACAGTTTCCTGTGTTACGTCTGTAGGGTCTTCTCAAAACAACTGCTGTCCATTTTCTAATGGCTTTACAGTTCAATTGAAGGCCAGACGTTGAGCAGCCTAGCCTTTGAAACTTTTTACGTCTAGCTAACGGGGTTAACTAGACGTTTTAGCGATACTAAACGTCTAATAGCAGACGTGCAGGATCTTCTAGAAGCTCTTTGATGGTCACTAGGAAGCCAACTGATTCACGGCCATCGATTAGACGGTGGTCGTAAGAAAGCGCTAGGTACATCATTGGTAGAATCTCTACCTTGCCATCAACAGCCATTGGACGGTCTTGGATTTTGTGCATACCCAAAATTGCCGCTTGAGGCGGGTTGATGATTGGCGTAGACATTAGAGAACCAAATACACCACCGTTTGTGATAGTGAAGTTGCCGCCCATCAGTTCATCAACCGTTAGCTTGCCGTCACGACCTTTGATTGCTAGCTCTTTGATGCCTTTTTCGATATCAGCGAAACCTAGTGTGTCACAGTCTTTGAGTACTGGAGTCACTAGACCACGTGGCGTTGATACTGCCATGCTGATGTCGAAGTAGTTGTGGTAAACGATATCTGTACCATCAATAGAAGCGTTCACTTCTGGGAAACGCTTCAGTGCTTCTGTTACTGCTTTCACGTAGAAAGACATGAAGCCAAGACGCGTATCGTGACGTTTCTCGAATTGGTCTTTGTACTGCTTACGAAGGTCCATGATTGGCTTCATGTTCACTTCGTTGAAAGTAGTCAGCATTGCTGTGCTGTTTTTCGCTTCTAGAAGACGGTTTGCAACTGTCTTACGCAGGCGAGTCATAGGCACGCGTTTTTGGCTGCGAGCCGCTGCTGGCGCTTCAACTGCTGGTGCAGATGCTGCTGCCGGAGCCGCTTTCGCTGCTGCTAGGTGTGCGTCGATGTCTTCACGAGTAATACGACCACCAACACCAGTGCCTTTAACGTCAGCTGGTTGTAGGTTGTGCTCAGCAAGCAGGCGACGAACAGCTGGGCTTAGCGCGTCGTTGTTCTCTTCTGTTAGCGCAGCTTTATGGCGCTTATCAGGAGATGCTTCTGTATCTTCAGTGGTGTCTTTCGTTGGTTCACCAGCGACAGCACCCGGCTTGATTTTAGCCAGAAGCTGCTTAGAAAGTACCGTAGCACCCTCTTCTTCAATGATAGCTTCCAGAACACCCGCTTCAGGAGCCGGTACTTCTAGAACTACTTTATCTGTTTCGATATCTACAATGACTTCATCACGTGCAACCGCTTCGCCCGGTTTTTTGTGCCAAGTAGCAACTGTTGCATCAGCCACAGATTCAGGTAAATCTGGAACCAGAATTTCAATTGTCATGTGCGTATTTTCCTTTTACTTCTAGTTCTTAAGTAGGGTCAAAGCGTCGTCAACTAACGCTTTTTGTTGTTTCAAGTGTACTGACATATAGCCAACAGCTGGTGATGCTGATGCAGGACGACCTGCGTATTGAATATCAGCACCTACTGGGATAGCAGCTCGGAAATTATGTTGGCTACTGTACCAAGCACCTTGGTTTTGTGGCTCTTCTTGACACCAAACGTAATCGACTACATTTGTGTATTGTGCGATGGCAGCTCTCACATCCTCATAAGGGAACGGGTAAAGTTGCTCAATACGTACAATAGCGACATCGTCTTGCTCGTTCTTACGTCTTTGGTCAAGCAGGTCAAAGTAAACCTTACCTGAACAGAACACGACGCGTTTTACGTTCTCAGGCGCCAGGTCATCAATTTCTGCGATAGCTGGTTGGAACGAACCTTCTGCCAAATCTTCCAGAGAAGAAGTACACAGAGGATGACGAAGCAATGACTTAGGTGACATTACGATCAGAGGACGACGCATTGGTCGAACAACCTGACGGCGAATCATGTGGTAAACCTGTGCCGGTGTTGAAGGAACAACAACCTGCATGTTTTGTTCAGCACATAACTGAAGGTAACGCTCAAGACGTGCAGAAGAGTGCTCTGGGCCTTGGCCTTCATAACCGTGAGGAAGCAGCATAGTTAGACCACATAGACGTGCCCACTTTTGCTCACCTGATGAAATGAATTGGTCGATAACAACTTGTGCACCGTTTGCGAAGTCACCAAATTGAGCTTCCCAAAGGGTTAGACCGCTTGGCTCTGCTGTCGCGTAACCATACTCAAATGCGAGTACCGCTTCTTCAGATAACACAGAGTCAAACACTTGGAATGGCCCTTGTTTATCATGAATGTTCGCAAGAGGAACATACGTGCTTGCATCTGATTGATTGTGCAGTACTGAGTGACGGTGGAAGAACGTACCACGACCTGAATCTTGGCCTGAGATACGAATACGCTTACCGTCGTCAACAAGTGTTGCGTATGCCAGAGTTTCAGCCATACCCCAATCGACTTGTTTCTCACCATTCACCATGGCAGTACGATCGTTGTACAGTTTATTTACTCGGCTTTGCAGCTTGTGGCTGTCCGGGTATTGACAAAGTTTGGTACCAAGCTCTTTCAGGCGCTCGATATCAATCTTGTTATCCCACTCGATGTTCCAGTCGTGACCTAGGTAAGGAGACCAGTCTACTGAGTGAAGTGCCATTGGACGCCACTCTTTAACCACAACTTCACCGTGATCAAGTGCATCACGATATTCGTTAACTAGCTGAGTTGCTGTATCAATACCAAACTCACCGCGCTCCATTAGCACGTCAGCGTAAAGCTTACGTGGTGTTGGGTGCTTCTTGATTTTTTGGTACATCAAAGGCTGTGTTGCATTCGGCTCATCGGCTTCATTGTGACCGTGGCGACGGTAACAAACCAAATCAATAACAACATCACGCTTAAACGTATTACGGTAATCCAATGCAAGACGCGCAACAAACGCAACCGCTTCTGGATCATCAGAGTTAACGTGGAAAATCGGAGCCTGAACCATCTTCGCGATATCGGTACAGTACATCGTAGAGCGTGTATCGCGAGGGTTAGAAGTTGTAAAACCAACTTGGTTGTTTACAACGATACGAACCGTACCACCTACACAGAAACCACGAGCTTGAGACATGTTAAACGTCTCTTGTACTACACCCTGACCAGCGATAGCTGAGTCACCGTGGATAGTAATTGGAAGTACACGGCTACCATCATTATCACCAAGGCGATCTTGACGTGCACGTACTGAACCGATAACTACCGGGTTTACGATTTCTAAGTGAGATGGGTTAAATGCTAGTGCTAAGTGAACGTTGCCGCCTGGCGTTGCGAAGTCCGCAGAGAAGCCTTGGTGGTATTTCACATCACCAGTACCCCACGTGTCATCGTGCTTGCCCGCAAACTCGTCAAACAGGTCTTGTGGCTTTTTACCAAGCACGTTGACCAACATGTTTAGACGACCACGGTGAGCCATACCAACAACAACTTCACGCATGCCTTGTCCGCCAGCATGACGAATAATTTCTTTCGTCATTGGGATAAGAGCATCACCACCTTCCAACGAGAAGCGTTTTGCGCCTGGGAATTTCGCACCAAGATAGCGCTCAAGACCTTCAGCAGCAGTTAGCTCTTCTAGGAAAGCTTGCTTTTCTTCTTTGTTGAAAGAGGGTTGACCAGATACAGACTCTAAACGTTGTTGGATCCAACGCTTTTGCTCTGTATTTGTCATGTGCATGTATTCAGCACCAATAGAGCCACAATACGTTTGCTTTAGAGATTTGTAGAGATCTTTAAGCACCATCGTCTCTTGGCCAATGGCGTAAGAGCCGACGTTGAACGTCTCATTGAGGTCATCTTCGGTAAGAGTGTGGAAAGAAGGGTCCAGTTCATCAACTGTCGCTCTTTTCCATAAACCTAGGGGGTCTAGATTTGCTGCTTGATGCCCTCGGAATCGATAGGCATTAATAAGTTGCAGAACCTTTACTTGTTTCGCATCGACATCTGGATCACTAACTTGGACACTGTAATGCTTTGTTTCTTGAGCGAGTCGACGGAAGTATTCACGAACACGAGAGTGTGGTTGTTCCACTGTCTCTGAAGCTTGCACAGGCAGTTCTTCAAAAACACTTCTCCATTCGTCACTTACCGAATCTGGGTCACTTAGATACAGTTCATAGAGTTCTTCTACGTACGTTGCATTGGCGCCAGCCAAGTGTGAAGACTCGAGCCATGCCTTCATCACGCCGTTGTGCATATTTTCCCTTAACCAGTAGTTTTCACGTTTGCTGCGGTCTATGCCGAGCTATTAAAAGGCCGCCCCAAAACTTCTAGGGCGGCAATTTTTATATAACTTAAACCGAACGATTCACTAGCATGGTCTTGATGTGACCAATAGCTTTCGTCGGATTTAATCCCTTAGGACAAACACTTACACAATTCATGATGCCATGGCAACGAAAAACGCTAAATGCATCATCAAGATCGGACAAACGTTCGTCTGTCGCTGTATCTCGGCTATCAATTAGCCAACGGTACGCTGCAAGCAGGCCTGCTGGTCCGATGAATTTGTCAGGGTTCCACCAGAATGATGGGCATGACGTTGTACAACATGCACACATGATACATTCGTACAATCCATCTAAATGAGCACGCTCATCAGGGCTTTGTAAGTTTTCACGAGCCGGTGGCACATTGCCATCAGACACTAAGAATGGCTTCACTTTTTCGTAGTTATCGTAGAACTGAGTCATGTCTACAATCAGGTCACGAACAACGGGTAAGCCAGGCAGTGGGCGAATCACAATCTTGTCTTGGCCCGAAAGCGCAGACAATGGCGTGATACACGCTAGGCCATTTTTACCGTTCATGTTCAAACCATCCGAGCCACATACACCTTCACGGCATGAGCGACGGAATGAGATTGTTGGATCTTGCTCTTTCAACAGAATAAGCGCATCCAAAAGCATCATGTCTGAACCTTCATCCACTTCTAGAGTGTATTCCTTCATATAAGGTTTCTGGTCGACATCTGGATTGTAACGATATAAAGAGAAATTCAGTTTCATGGTCATATCTCCTTAGTACGTACGTGCTTTTGGTGGGAACGCTTCACGATGGATAGGTTCCATGTTTACACCACGCTTAGTCATGCTCTCTGACTCTGGGTTGTAAAGTGAGTGGCATAGCCATTGCTCATCATCACGGTCAGGGAAATCGAATCGAGCGTGTGCGCCACGGCTCTCTGTACGGAAATTTGCAGCAACAGCCGTTGCGAATGCCGTTTCCATCAAGTTTTCAAGCTCTAGACACTCGATACGTTGAGTGTTGAACTCTGTAGACTTATCAGATAGGTGTGCATTTTTCAGACGCTCGCGAATCGCTTTTAGCTCTTCTAGGCCTTCAGCCATTGCTTTGCCTTCACGGAATACTGAGAAGTTGTTCTGCATACATTGCTGAAGATCTTTACGGATTTGCGCTGGATCTTCGCCGTCTGTGCTGTTTTCCCAACGGTTGTAACGCTCTAGTGAACGCTCAATGTCAGCTTCAGTTGCAGGTTTCGCTTCGTCTTGCTTCTTCAGTGTCTCACCTAGGTGTAGACCTGTCGCACGACCAAATACCACCAAATCAAGCAGTGAGTTACCACCTAGACGGTTGGCACCATGTACTGATACTGATGCGATTTCACCACAAGCAAAGAGACCTTGGATTTCAACATCGTTGCCGTCTTCGGTTTGCTTAATAGCTTGACCAGAAACTTGTGTTGGAACACCACCCATCATGTAGTGACATGTAGGGATTACTGGGATTGGCTCTTTCACTGGATCAACGTGAGCAAAGGTACGAGAAAGTTCACATACACCAGGAAGACGAGATTCAAGTGTCTCTTTACCTAGATGATCAAGCTTAAGCTTGATGTGTGGACCCCAAGGGCCATCGCAACCGCGACCTTCACGAATTTCAACCATCATTGAACGAGCAACAACATCACGACCCGCTAAGTCTTTAGCGTTTGGTGCGTAACGTTCCATGAAGCGTTCGCCGTCTTTATTGAGAAGGTAACCACCTTCACCACGACAACCTTCCGTTACCAATACACCTGCACCAGCGATACCCGTTGGGTGGAACTGCCACATTTCGATGTCTTGCATAGGAACGCCAGCACGAATCGCCATACCAACACCGTCACCAGTATTAATATGTGCATTGGTTGTTGATGCGTAGATACGACCAGCACCTCCGGTAGCAAGGATTGTTGCCTTCGCTTTGAAGTAGCAAACCTCACCGGTTTCCATGCAAAGCGCAGTAGTACCTAAGATTGCACCATCTTCGTTCTTAACAAGATCCAGTGCATACCACTCAGAGAAAACAGTCGTTTTGTGTTTAATGTTTTGTTGGTAAAGCGTGTGAAGCAGAGCGTGACCAGTACGGTCGGCTGCAGCTGCGGTACGAGCCGCTTGCTCACCACCAAAGTTTTTAGATTGACCACCGAAAGGACGCTGGTAAATAGTACCGTTCTCAAAACGAGAGAAAGGCAGGCCCATTTTTTCGAGTTCGATTACCGACTCAGGACCGTTTTTACACATGTATTCGATAGCGTCTTGGTCACCGATGTAATCAGAACCTTTTACTGTGTCATACATATGTTGTTCCCAATGGTCTTCATGCGCGTTACCAAGAGCAACAGTGATGCCGCCTTGCGCTGAAACCGTATGAGAACGAGTAGGGAAAACTTTAGAAAGCAATGCACAAGAAAGGCCTTGCTCAGAAATTTGCAGTGCGGCACGCATACCTGCACCACCAGCGCCGATCACTACGGCATCAAACTCACGAACAGGAATAGTCACTTACGCACCCCACAAAATAAACAGACCAGAGAAGAAATATCCAAGAAGAACTGCAACAACACCGACTTGAAGACCAACACGCAGTTTTGCGCATTTGATGTAGTCAGTTAGTACTTGCCATAGGCCGATCCACGCGTGAACCAAAACAGAAGTAAGCGCTAACATGGTGAAGACTTTAGTGAAGGTTCCACCAAAGAATTGCGTCCAAGATGCGTAAGAGATATCACCAGAGAAAGCACAAAAGCTAACTAGGTAGATAGTGTAAAGCGTCATAATGATGGCAGTAGCACGAATCAATAGATAATCGTGGACACCATTACGACCAAAAGTAGAAACGTTGTTTACCATACTAAGATCCCCGCTAGTAGAGACAATACCGCTGTTGCTGCGAATGCAACCTTAGCGCTCTTAGCGCCAGATTCCAGCTCTTCAAAGTGACCAAGGTCCATAAGAAGGTGACGAATACCACCAGCAATGTGGTAAGCCAAAGCGGTTAAAATGCCCCACAGAATAAACTTCACGAAGAAACCATCGACAATGTCGCTAGCTTCGGCAAAGCCTACTGGGGATGAGAGGGAAATGGATAGTAACCAAAGCAGAATTCCAATCGCGACAAAAGTTATCACCCCAGACACACGGTGTAGGATGGAAGCTATTGCTGTGATTGGAAAGTGGATGGTCTGTAAATCTAAATTAACAGGTCTTGTCTTTCTTTCTTTCACGGGCTTGCTCACTCAGCTCCATTGAGCATTATGGTCATTAAATAACCTTATGATATTGTTATGGACAAAATTTGATTGTAAACCTTCAAAATTTAACATTAACTTAACAAATAACTAAAGTTGAGCCTTAGATAATTGTAAAATAATTGTTAACTGCTCGATTAAGAAAGACACCTCACATTTCTTCTTAGCCTTGCATTTATAAGGTTTTAACCAAAATTTTCAGCGTCACTATACGACTGGCAACATTCTAATACAATTGATGTAACAAATAATGCTACACAGACCAGATTTTTAACGAATTTAATGTAAAAAACACTAACAAGTGCACACAAAGCTTCAGAAAAATTGACTTTCCCACGTAAGACCAGTAAAAAAATGGCACATAAACATCCTGGATGGATTAAATAATAAACAAAGGAGATTGTTATGGCGGATAAGAAAGCTACCCTTCACATTGAAGGTCAAGCGCCAATCGAGCTGCCGATTACAGAAGGTGTACTTGGTACTCCAGTGATCGATGTTCGTACACTAGGTTCTAATGGTTTTTTCACTTTTGACCCTGGTTTTCTTGCCACTGCATCCTGTGAGTCTCAAATCACTTTTATTGACGGTGGAAAAGGCATTCTTTTACATCGTGGTTATCCAATCGACCAACTTGCCAATAACGCTGATTACTTAGAAGTATGTTACATACTTCTTTACGGTGAAGCCCCATCTCGAGCTGAGTACGAAAAGTTCAAGACTACCGTGACACGTCACACTATGGTGCACGAGCAAATCGCTAGTTTCTTCCACGGCTTCCGTCGTGACGCTCACCCTATGGCTGTAATGTGTGGTGTTGTAGGCGCTCTAGCGGCGTTCTACCACGACTCACTTGATGTCAACAACGATACACACCGTGAAATTGCGGCATACCGCCTGATTTCAAAAATGCCAACACTGGCTGCAATGTGTTACAAATATTCAATCGGTCAGCCGTTTATCTACCCACGTAACGACCTAGGCTACGCAGAAAACTTCTTACACATGATGTTTGCAAACCCATGTGAAGAGTATGAAGTGAACCCTATCGTTGCTCGTGCAATGGATAAGATTTTCACTCTACATGCTGACCACGAACAGAACGCTTCTACGTCTACAGTGCGTCTTGCTGGTTCATCTGGTGCTAACCCGTTTGCGTGTATCGCAGCAGGTATCGCATCACTTTGGGGCCCAGCTCACGGCGGTGCAAACGAAGCTTGTCTGCGCATGCTTGAAGAGATCGGTAGCGTAGATAACATTGAAGAATACGTTGCGAAAGCAAAAGACAAAGATGACCCATTCCGTTTGATGGGCTTCGGTCACCGTGTTTACAAGAACTACGACCCACGTGCAACAGTAATGCGCGAAGCGTGTCACGAAGTGCTTAAAGAGCTAAACATCCAAGATCCACTACTAGACGTGGCGATGGAACTTGAGCGTATCGCTCTTTCTGATGAGTACTTTGTTTCTAAGAAGCTATACCCGAACGTAGATTTCTACTCAGGTATCATTCTGAAAGCAATCGGTATTCCAGTATCTATGTTTACAGTAATCTTCGCGATGTCTCGTACCATCGGTTGGATTGCTCACTGGAACGAAATGCACAGCGATCCGACGAACCGTATCGGTCGTCCTCGTCAGCTATATACTGGTGAAGAACAACGTGACTTTAAAGCACTTCACGAACGTGAATAGTTGCTATAAATCATAATGTTAAAAGGGGTTGATGTGAGAACATCAACCCCTTTTCTTTTTTACGCTCTCAACTTCGTCATCCTCAAGAATGCGAAGTGAACGAATAAAATAATATCGTCATCCCCAAGAACGAGGGACGAATGAGTTGGGGATCTCCTTAAGCGAGCAGATAAACTATACAGGTTACCTGCTCAATTCTAGAGAACGACGCATACACTCGACTCGTACCCCTTATCTCGCATCTGCTCTTAAACTGGGTTATCGATATCAATAAACTCAACATCCAAGCCATGTTCTTCCGCTAACCATTCACCTAACGCTTTTACACCGTATCGCTCAGTCGCGTGGTGGCCAGCAGCAAAATAATGAATGTCTTGCTCGCGTGCTGAGTAAGTAGTGCGCTCAGAAATTTCACCAGAAATAAAAGCATCAATGCCTTGAGAAGCCGCTAGCTCAATGTAGTCTTGACCACCACCAGTACACCAACCGACGGTCGTTATCATTTTGTCTTGGTTTTCTGGAGCGATATGCAGTGGTTTACGATTTAGAGCTTGATCGATTTTTGCTGCAAATTCAGTACCTGTCATTGGCGCTTTTAATTTACCAAACATAGCAACCGATTGTGGGTGCCCTTCCAAGCCGCCTTCAACTTCTATCTCAAGTAACTCTGCCAATTTTGCGTTGTTGCCAAGTTCAGGGTGGATATCAAGCGGCAAGTGATAACCTAAAAGGTTGATGTCATTTTTAATTAGGGTACGAATACGCTTGCCCTTCATGCCACGAATCGCTTCTGACTCGCCTTTCCAGAAAAAGCCGTGATGGACTAACAAAGCGTCTGCGTTCAGTTCTACCGCTTTATCAATCAAGGCTTGAGAAGCTGTTACACCAGTAACGATTCGCTTCACTTCTGTCGCGCCTTCAACTTGAAGACCATTAGGACAGTAATCTTTAATCTGCTGTGGCTGCAGTTTTTCGTTAAGTAGCTTTTCTAATTGTAAGTTAATCATTTTTCTTTCCAGCTTACCTTTATAATAACGTCGTTATATCAATTTACGGGTAGAATGTCGAAAGCCCCACGATGAGTTTATGAGGAAGAGATGACAGCACTGCAACGTTTTTACCAATGGGTCATCGACTCACCGCCATTACTAGAAATCAAGCCACCGGTTTCGGATCTCAGTGCATTCTCTAGCAACCATGCCATCGACTCATCACATACTTATGAGGGTAATCCTAGATTAGGTTTCCTCTACCAATATCTATGCGAGCAAGTGATCGCTGCCTCACCGAATTACTCGATAAAGCACGACGAGATTCAGATCAATGTGGAAGGCAGAACTCTCGGTGCAATCGACTTTATTCTTAAAGAGGAGAGCAGCCAAAAGCTGGAACATTGGGAAGTGGCGATTAAGTTTTATCTGCTCCACGAACAAACATGGTTTGGACCCAACTCTCACGACCAATTGGATAAGAAACTCGACAGGATGCTCAGCCACCAACTCGAAATGTCCTCTTCTGCCGCCTTTGTTGAGCAATATCCAGAAATCGATGTCGACTCAAAACACTTACTGATGCAAGGTCGTCTATATACCAACCCTTTCTTAGAGCAAAACATACCGACAAAATGCTTGGGCTATGACATTAACCCAAGCCAAGTAAACGGCTTTTGGTGCTATCAAGATCAGGCTCATTTAATCAGTGAACCACTGTATCCACTCACCAAAGAGCAATGGGCAGCAGGGACGGATGATTTCAGCAGTCAGCCGATCACCGAGTTCGGTGATCGCTTCGTCCATGGGCAAACAAAGTCGGGGCAATTCTGGTTTGTGATGCCACAAAGTTGGCCACACGGTTAGTCGTCTGAGCTAACTCAGTTACCTTTTCCCGCTTATACGTAACTAACACAAACAAAAAGGGTTGATGCTTTCACATCAACCCTTCTTCTATTTACTTAGCAACTCTAGTAATCGAGATTCGATTATAGGCCAGCGGCTGCAAATACTTGGTTAACAATCTCTTGAGCTTCTGCTTCGATTGCTTTCAGGTGCTCTTCACCCTTAAAGCTTTCACAGTAGATCTTGTAGATGTCTTCAGTGCCTGATGGACGCGCAGCAAACCAGCCGTTCTCAGTTGTCACTTTCAAGCCACCAATCGCAGCACCGTTACCTGGAGCGTGTGTTAAGCGTGCAGTAATTGCATCACCAGCCAACGTCTCAGCAGAAACCATCTCTGGAGATAGTTTCTTCAGCACGTCTTTCTGTGCACCATTTGCTACCGCTTGAATACGGTTGTACTTAGATTCACCGTGTTTAGCGGCAAGTTCTTCGTAGTATTCTTGTGGGTTCTTACCTGTCACGGCTGTGATCTCAGCCGCAAGCAAGCAAAGAATCAGGCCGTCTTTATCTGTTGACCAAGGCGTACCGTCTTTACGTAGGAAAGAAGCACCTGCGCTCTCTTCGCCACCAAAACCAAACTGGCCGTTGTATAAGCCATCAACGAACCATTTGAAACCAACTGGCACTTCACAAAGTTCGCGACCTAAGTCAGAAACTACGCGATCGATTAATGCACTTGATACTAGTGTCTTACCAACAGCAACGTCTTTACCCCAACCTTCACGGTTACGGTATAGGTAATCAATACAAACCGCTAAGAAGTGGTTTGGATTCATCAAACCTTTAGGTGTCACGATACCGTGGCGATCGTAATCTGGGTCGTTACCAAATGCTAGAGCGTACTCGTCTTTAAGCGCCAGTAAGCCTGCCATTGCGTATGGAGAAGAACAGTCCATACGAACTACGCCATCTTTATCTAGAGACATGAATTGGAATGAAGGGTCAACCGCTTCACTTACCAGAGTAAGATCTAGATTGTACGCTTTACCAATTTGACGCCAGTAATCAATACCGCTGCCACCCAGTGGATCAACACCAATCTTGATGTTTGCTTTCTGGATCGCTTCCATATCCACGACGTTAACCAAATCAGCGACGTATGGCGCGACTAGGTCAACTTCTTTTACTAGCTCAGACTGTTTAGCCTGTGCGATAGGCGTACGCTTAACACCTTGCATTTGCTCAGCAATGATCACGTTCGCACGGTCTTCAATCGCTTGAGTCAGTTCAGCTTCAGCTGGGCCACCGTGTGTCGGGTTGTATTTAATACCGCCGTCTTGAGGTGGGTTATGTGAAGGCGTGATAACAATGCCGTCGGCTTTTTTGTCATTCACTAGGTTGTGCGTAAGAATCGCGTGCGAGATACCAGGTGTTGGAGTAAAGCCGTTGTTTTCTTGAATAATAACTTCAACACCGTTCGCTACAAGCACTTCGATAACCGTAGAGAACGCAGGCTCAGATAGAGCGTGAGTATCTTTACCTAAGAAAAGAGGGCCAGTTGTACCTTGCTCGGCACGAACTTCAGCAACCGCTTGTGCAATTGCTAGAATGTGGTTTTCGTTAAATGTTGATTTGTCTGCTGTACCGCGGTGACCTGAAGTACCGAAAAGTACTTTATGATCTGGGTTCGTAGCATCCGGTTGCTGTAAGAAATAGTTAGCAACTAAAGCCGGGATATTATGAAGATCTTCCTGCTGAGCTTTCTGCCCAGCACGAGGGTGCATAGCCATTTTTCGACATCCTTATATATAAAATTTTAAAACAAAAAAACCTCATAATATCTTCTTATCCATGGATATTATGAGGTTTAAATCAGATTTCGTTAAATTGAACCTGTTACTTTTTCTATCAATTCTGCTTGGAAATTCATGCGGCTCATAAGCTGCTCAACCATCTGTCTTTTTCGGCTTGTATTGTTATTAGTAATAACCCAAAAAGGACTTTGTGGAATAGCTTTAGGCTTAGTCGTGTTGCCGTTTGCTAGCAACGTCGCTTCGTTATCTGCAAAGTAAACGCGCTTACGGCCTTTTACTTGAGTTGCTTCTGAAAAGCTTAAAGGGTCGATTTTATGCAGTGTTGATAACACAAGCATGAAACGATCAATGGCTTTCTTTAGTGATGCAAACTCATCTGATATTAGTAGTGAGCGCATTTCTTTAACGCCATCGAACTTCTCTGGAGTAAAGCCTACCTCTTTGCTAACAACGATACCTTTTGGCTCAACGATCTCTTCGATCGGAGCCATGCCTTGGCTATCAACCTGTAACAAGCGGCGCAGAATATCTGAAGCGCTTTCGCCAATACGTTCTGTCTGACCCGCAATAAAACGGTATAGGTCCTCATCAACCTCAATTGTTTTCATTCGCTTTTCACAATCTCAATGTTTAAACTCTGGGGGATTATAGCGAGATCCGCGCGGATACTCTACGTCAAACCCACCATGAATAAGATAAAAATGTCAGTACAGCTCAACTATAAAATTGAAGGTGAGGGTCACACCATTGTTTTGATCCATGGATTATTCGGTAATCTGGACAACCTTGGCTTGCTCGCTAGGGATCTAAAAGCCGATCATCAGGTACTTAGTATCGATCTCCGCAACCACGGTCAATCCTTCCATAGTGACACTCATAACTATCAAGCGATGGCACAAGACGTGGCTCAACTGCTGCATGATCTTAAGTCAGAAGACGTCACTGTGATTGGTCACTCGATGGGTGGCAAAGTAGCGATGGCACTGACACAACATCTTGCGCTGCATAAATTGATTGTCTTGGATATGGCTCCGGTCGCGTACACTCAGAGTCGCCACGACAACGTATTCGCAGGCCTGCAAGCCGTGATAGAAGAAGAGCCGACTTCACGCTCAGATGCACTCAAGGTTCTCGCAAAACATATCGAGATCGATGGCGTTCGCCAGTTTTTAACCAAATCTTTGTTCAAAACAGAGCAAGGCATCATGGAATGGCGCTTCAATGTTGCTTCGTTATTGAGCAACTACCCACATATTATTGGTTGGGAACCGATCGAGAAAACCTCGGTCAAAACCTTGCTCATTAAAGGTGGGGATTCAGATTACCTCACCGCAGAACATCAAGCAGCCGTTCAGCAGCAATTTTCTAACGCAAAAGCGCATGTCATTGCCAACACAGGTCACTGGCTGCATGCTGAAAAACCAGCAGAAGTACTTAGAGCAATTAGAAAATTCATCGCTTAACTGCGCTTTTTCGTGCAGATAAATGAGAGCTGTGTAATTACTGCAGATTAACTTTATCTCACAACAGTGATATAGTGCGCCCAAGCAAAATTGGTATATAAGGTTCCCATGCTTTACGACTACATGAACATCATCGAATCTGTTGGTTTAGATCTCCTGTTTGCCGCGATTTTCTTTTTAATCGGTATGGCAATTAAGGACGTTCTCAAGCAGGGAAATGTTCCTCCATTTGGTCGTCGCATCGTATGGTTAGTACTTTTCCTTGGCTGTGCGGGTTTTATCGCCAAAGGGATAATCCAACTAAGCTGGGAAGGAACTGGGATCTAACGATTCTCTTCCGAACTTTATTACACCGACAACAGACAAAATGAAAGGTAATGATTCTATGGCAAGTGTAGGTCTCTTCTTTGGTAGCGATACAGGTAACACTGAAGCTGTTGCTAAGATGATTCAAAAGCAATTGAGCAAACAGCTCGTTCACGTTCAAGACATTGCAAAAAGCAGCAAAGAAGATATCGATAACTTCGATCTACTGCTGCTTGGTATCCCTACGTGGTACTACGGCGAAGCACAATGTGATTGGGATGACTTTTTCCCAGAGCTAGAAGCTATTGATTTCTCAACTAAGCTTGTTGCTATCTTTGGTTGTGGCGACCAAGAAGATTACGCAGAATACTTCTGTGATGCTATGGGTACTATCCGTGACATCGTTGAAGCGAAAGGCGGTACTATCCTAGGTCACACATCAACTGAAGGCTACGAATTCGAAGCATCGAAAGGTTTAGTTGAAGGCGATGACAGCCAATTCGTTGGTCTATGTATCGATGAAGACCGTCAACCTGAGCTAACTGATGAGCGCGTATCTAACTGGGTTAAACAAATCCACGAAGAGATGTGCCTAGCAGAGCTAGAAGACTAATTCTCTAGTGGTTGTTAATTGTTACAGTTAATAACCATTATGTAGATATGAAAAAACCTCCTTATAGGAGGTTTTTTGCTATTTAAAATCTATTAATTAGCACTCAGCCTCTAATGCTTCATCATCATCTCTAAATTGCGGCTTCTTTCTTACATAGAGGGTGCGTTGAATTTCTGAAACCACATTACCCTGCTTATCTTTCACGTGAATAATAAATTCGGGGAAGCACTTTTCACCGAGTTGCGTCTGACGATAGATATCGTCAAGCTGCCCTTGCCTTATCTCAAAATCTGCATACAAGTCCGATTGCCCCGGCTTGATGAAGTTAATGCTCGCTTCTTTATCCCAAACATAATATCGTTCACCTAAAATTCCCATTAACATCAATGAGTAAACGGGATCGGTAAGAGAAAAGATACTGCCGCCATATTGAGTACGATTGGCGTTCTTATTCCACCAGCGTAGCTTAAGTACTGTCTTAACAACCCTAAAGTCAGTGCTAATGTGGGCTATTCGAATACCCGCTCCCCAAAAGGGAGGCCAAATATTAAGAGCAAATTTTACAATGTTGGGTTTATATATTTTTGCGAGTTGCTTATTCATAACAACATTCCATGTTCATATCAGAAACACCGTCACCTTGACTGGTCGTACCTCCACTATAAGTGAGATACTTCCAATTTACAAAACAGATTGTGATGTCAGTAAGTAACCCTTTGAAGTTCGTGGTTTATTGTTATGCCTGACTAAACTATAATGGTATTAATATTGAATTCTGTTAATTGCTGCAGATCATCAACAGGAAAGTATATGTCAGACAATAATCAAGCGCTAAAAGATGCAGGTCTTAAAGTGACCCTTCCACGGCTCAAAATTTTAGAAGTATTACAACAGCCAGACTGCCAACATATTAGTGCTGAAGATTTATATAAGAAGCTGATCGACCTAGGTGAAGAAATCGGTCTTGCAACCGTTTATCGAGTACTTAACCAATTCGATGACGCTGGCATTGTAACTCGTCACCACTTCGAAGGCGGCAAGTCTGTATTTGAACTTTCTACACAGCACCACCACGACCACCTTGTATGTTTAGATTGTGGCGAAGTGATCGAATTCTCTGATGACATCATCGAAGAAAGACAGAAAGAGATTGCTCAGCGTTACAACGTGCAACTAACAAACCACAGTTTGTACTTGTACGGCAAAAGCATTAACGGAGATTGCAAAGGCAATCCAGACGCGCATAAAGCGAAGTAGTAATACAGAACGCTGGCTTAGGCCGGCGTTTTTTATATGGCCCTACATAAGTACGATCTCCGATACTTATCCCATATTATTCAGACACAAAAAAACCGGCTCTAAGCCGGTTTTTTATTGGGTCGTTTTTAACAAACTAAATACTCAAGCATTAAGCTTCAGTTTTACCCCATGTGTCACGTAGACCAACCGTGCGGTTGAAGACTAGTGCATCTGCTTTAGAGTCTTTCGAATCCACACAGAAGTAACCTGTACGTTCAAACTGGTACGCTTGCTCTGCCACACCTTCTGCTAAGCTAGGTTCAACAAAACCATTTAGCGTAACAAGAGATTCAGGGTTTAGCGTTGCAGCGAAGTCATCAGCAGCGGCTGGGTTTGGCACTGTGAATAGACGATCGTACAAACGAATCTCAGCAGGCAGTGCTTTATCAGCAGATACCCAGTGGATAACGCCTTTCACTTTGCGGCCATCTGCAGGGTTCTTACCCAATGTTTCATTGTCGTAAGAACAGAAGATAGTCGTAATGTTGCCTTCTGCATCTTTTTCGATACGTTCAGCTTTGATCACGTAAGCACCACGCAGGCGAACTTCTTTACCTAGAACCAAACGCTTGTACTTTTTGTTTGCTTCTTCACGGAAGTCGTCACGTTCGATCCAAACTTCGCGTGTAAATGGAACTTCACGAGTACCCATTTCTGGCTTGTTCGGGTGGTTTGCAACCGTTAGCGTTTCTACTGTATCTGCTTCGTAGTTTTCGATAACGATCTTAACTGGATCCAGAACAGCCATTGCACGAGGTGCATTTTCGTTCAGATCATCACGGATGCAAGATTCAAGTGAACCGAACTCAATCATGTTCTCTTGCTTAGTTACACCAATACGCTTACAGAATTCACGAATCGAGCTTGAAGTAAAACCACGACGACGTAGGCCAGAAATAGTAGGCATGCGTGGGTCATCCCAACCTTGAACTAGGTTTTCAACCACAAGTTGGTTCAGCTTACGCTTAGACATCACTGTATATTCAAGATTCAGGCGGCTAAACTCGTACTGACGAGGTTGGCAGTCAATCGTGATGTTATCTAGAACCCAATCATACAAACGACGGTTATCTTGGAATTCAAGCGTACAGATAGAGTGCGTAATACCTTCCAGCGCATCAGAGATACAGTGAGTAAAGTCGTACATTGGGTAAATGCACCACTTGTCAGCCGTTTGATGGTGGTGAGCAAAACGAACACGGTAGATAACAGGATCGCGCATAACCATGAACGAAGAGCTCATGTCGATCTTAGCACGTAGACACGCTTTACCTTCTTCAAAGCCACCGTCACGCATTTTTTCA
The DNA here is from genome assembly GCF_041471785.1 of Vibrio sp. 10N.261.51.C6. Lineage (NCBI taxonomy): Bacteria > Pseudomonadati > Pseudomonadota > Gammaproteobacteria > Vibrionales > Vibrionaceae > Vibrio > Vibrio sp. 10N.261.51.C6. The sequence continues at coordinate 20,051 of NZ_JBFRPB010000038.1, forward strand.
AACAACGCTAGGTTCTCTTCAGGGCTGCGGTCACGGTATGGGCTCGCTTTACCAGGCTCTTTTAGCGTGCCACGGTACTCACGGATTTGATCAGGACTTAGCTCGTCAACATACGCTAAGCCTTTATTAATTAATTCCACAGCATAAGCGTAAAGCGTATCGAAGTAGTTTGATGAGTAACAAATATCACCAGACCATTCGAAGCCTAACCAGCTTACATCATTCTTAATTGACTCAACGTATTCAACGTCTTCTTTTTCAGGGTTTGTATCATCGAAACGAAGATTACATTGTCCCTGGTAGTCCTGAGCAATACCAAAGTTCAAGCAAATAGATTTAGCGTGACCAATGTGCAGGTAGCCATTTGGCTCCGGCGGGAAACGAGTATGCACGCTACTGTGTGTACCATCCGCTAAATCTTTATCAATAATTTGGCGAATGAAATTCGATGGACGAGCCTCAGCTTCACTCATCTATAGCACCTCTATGTATTTAGTATTGTCAGAGAAAGTTATCTTTCGTCCCCAAGAAAACGGTCGCTTATAGCGCCAGTCAAAGATAGAAAGATCATTGTTGCTAATCATCCACAATTCTTAGCCTTTGCACAATAAGAACCGTCCGTTAATTGCGATTATTTCTGCTATTCGATGAAGAATAGAACGAACCGTGTTCGCTGGTCTTAAACTGCAGGCACAAAAAAGCCTCCCATGTGGGAGGCTTTCAATTTGACACTTACTTAAGAGTAACTTTACGTCTTAACTAAGTACTTCCCTTACTGTGGAAGTTTTACATCAGATAGGTCTTCGCCTGCACCAATAGCTTTCATTTCGCCAGCTACGATTTCAGCTAGTGGGCCTAGGATAACCTGTAGGTTGTTTTCACCTAGTTTAACCACACCTTTAGCACCAAGTTTCTTAAGAACAACTTCATCTGCAACAGAGCGGTCTTTAAGAGTTAGACGTAGACGAGTGATACAAGCGTCGATTGAAGTTAGGTTGTCGTGACCACCTAGAGCTTTCAGGTATTGACGTGCAAGGTCGCCCTTTGGTGCTTCGCCAGCAGGAGCTGCAACAGCTTCGTCATCATCTTCACGACCTGGCGATTTCAAGTTGAAAGCGCGGATTGCGAAAGAGAAAGTGAAGAAGTATAGAGCACCGAAGCCAAGACCGATTAGTAGTAGTACGAATGGTTTAGTTGCTAGACCCCAGTTCAATACGAAGTCGATAAGACCAGCAGAGAAACCGAAACCGTGCAGAGTACCAAACATGTTAGCAACTACTAGAGACAAACCTGTAAATACAGCGTGCATTGCGTATAGAGCAGGAGCTAGGAATACGAACATGAATTCTAGCGGCTCTGTGATACCTGTTAGGAATGAACAGAATGCAACTGAGAATAGTGCGCCACCAACTTGGCTACGTTTTTCAGCAGGAGCAGCTAGGTACATTGCAAGTGCAGCACCTGGTAGACCGAACATCATTACTGGGAAGAAACCGTTCATGAATACGCCAGCGCCTTTATCGCCGCCGAAGAAACGGTGTAGGTCGCCAGATTTAACTGTTTCAGTTACTTCTTTAACAGTTGCAACAATTTCTGGGTTAACTGAGTTAGCAAATTCAAATGTGTACTCTTGACCAACAACTAAAGTTTTAGCTAGTGCAGGGTCAACACAAAGTTGAGAGAAGCCTTCTGCAGCAACTACGATCTCTTGACAAGAGCCCATACCGAACCAGAAGTACGAGTTCAGTACATGGTGTAGACCTACTGGGATAAGTGCACGGTTAAGAGTACCGTAAACAAATTGACCGATAGCGCCAGACGTTGAAACTGCGTGAGCAAGTGCATCTAGACCAGATTGAACAGCAGGCCATACAACACCAAAGATCGCGCCAGCAACTAGAGCAAATAGACCAGCCATAATAGGAACTAGACGTTTGCCAGAGAAGAATGCTAGCCACTCTGGAAGACGAGTCGCGTGGAATGCATTGTAAGAGTGGCCTGCGATGATACCTGCAAAGATACCGCCGAAGAATGACATATTTACACTAGCATCGATGTTTGTTGCGGTTGCTGTCAGAACAAAGTAAGCAACTGCACCAGCAAGACCTGCTGCGCCGTTACCGTCTTTAGAAAGACCAATAGCTATACCCAAACCAAACAATAATGGTAGTTGACTGAAGATTGCGTTACCAGCAGATGCCATGAATGCGATATCGAGTAAGTCTGGTTGACCCAGACGTAGCAGCAATGCCGCAATCGGAAGCGTTGCGATTGGTAGCATTAACGCCTTACCAAGCTTCTGCGCATATCCTAGAATATTCACCAGTTGTTTCCCCCTATAGGATTTTTTAGAATTCGTTTGAGAAACTTATTTTAGTCGCTCAATTTAGTCCTATTCAGTGTATTCAATTAATTTTGCTCCGCAAATTAAAACCTTACCATTTGTGATCCTAATCACCAGTTTTTACCAAATCCAGAGGTTTTTGCTAGCGAGATCATAAAACTTATTTTATCATTCAAAAAAATGAACATTTATGGATAAAATCCAAATCTAATCATTAGGCAAAAAGATGGTAACTCCAGGCTTATAGAGCACCGTGAATAATCATTATTGATGGACCTAAATGTATAATAAAAATCAATTGTTCATATGTTTTTCAACAACTTAAATCGCTTCTCATTTTGAAGCCGTTTGCCCATAAAAGATAAATCGTTACGTAAATGATGCTCGCAAACTAAGTCCGCATTTAGGTAACGAACGAATTTAAAAGATCTCACGAAATAAGGATTAGCTGACTATGTACGCGCTAAGTAACTGTAAAATTTACACTGGTAGTGATGTTCTAACCGATCATGCTGTTGTAATCGAAAACGAACTGATCAAAAAAGTCTGTCCTATCTCTGAATTGCCAGAAGGAATCGAGCTTCGCGACCTAGACGGAGCAAACCTAAGCCCAGGTTTCATTGACCTACAACTGAATGGTTGTGGCGGTGTAATGCTTAACGATGAGATCACTGCAGAAACCATGCAGATCATGCACAAAGCAAACCTGAAATCTGGCTGTACTAGCTTCCTACCAACGCTTATCACCTCTTCAGACGAAGATATGCGTGCGGTTATTACGGCAGCTCGTGAATACCATAACCAGTACCAAAACCAATCTTTAGGTCTGCACCTTGAAGGCCCTTACCTAAACGTTGCGAAAAAAGGCATCCATAGCGTCGATCACATTCGTAAATCTGACAACGAAATGATTGAGCTTATCTGTGAGAACCGTGACCTTGTTGCAAAAGTAACATTGGCTCCAGAGCTTAACGACCCTGAACACATCGAACGCCTGCACAAAGCTGGCGTTGTCGTTTCTATCGGCCACACCAACGCAACTTACGCAGAAGCGCGTCAAGGTTTCGAATCTGGTATCACGTTCGCCACTCACCTGTTCAATGCAATGACGCCGATGGTTGGTCGTGAGCCTGGCGTTGTTGGCGCGATTTACGATACTCCTGAGGTTTACGCTGGCATTATTGCCGACGGCTTCCACGTTGATTACGCAAACATCAGAATTGCGCATAAAATCAAGGGAGAAAAGTTGGTATTAGTGACGGATGCCACAGCTCCTGCAGGTGCTGACATGGAATACTTTATTTTTGTCGGTAAGAAAGTATATTACCGTGATGGTAAGTGTGTTGATGAAAACGGCACACTGGGCGGCTCAGCTCTGACTATGATTGAAGCAGTTCAGAATACAGTTGAGCACGCTGGTATCGCTTTAGACGAAGCTCTTCGCATGGCTACGCTATACCCAGCTACGGCTATCGGTGTAGAAAGCAAGCTAGGTCGAATCAAAAAAGGCATGGTTGCAAACCTAGCTGTATTTGACCGAGACTTTAACGTTAAAGCGACTGTTGTTAACGGACAATACGAGCACAATTAAGTATGAATGGCGGACAAATAGGTAACGTAGACTTAGTTAAACAACTAAACAGTGCGGCGGTATACCGACTTATAGACCAACAGGGGCCTATCAGTCGTATACAAGTGGCTGATGTAAGCCAACTCGCACCGGCAAGTGTTACAAAAATTACCCGCCAACTTTTAGAGCGCGGCCTAATTAAAGAGGTTGCGCAGCAAGCGTCTACTGGCGGTAGACGCGCTATCTCCCTAACCACAGAAGTAGAGCCTTTTCATTCTGTTGCTGTGCGTTTGGGTCGAGACTACATTCAAATAAGCCTGCATGACCTTGGTGGTCGTGAATTGGCTTTCCAACAGCAAGACCTGAATTATTCAGACCAATCAGACCTTACCCAAGGCTTGGTCAATAACCTCAAAGCTTTCATTGCTGAGCATCAACCAAAGATCGATCAACTGATTGCTATTGGTGTCACGCTTCCAGGCTTGGTTAACCCAACGACCGGTGTTGTTGAGTACATGCCGAATACCGACATCGATAACCTCGCATTAAGCGACATTATTCGCGATACATTCCATGTTGCTTGTTTTGTTGGTAACGATGTTCGTGGAATGGCGCTTGCTGAGCACTACTTCGGTGCAAGTAAAGATAGCCAAGATTCTATTTTGGTCAGTGTTCACCGTGGTACAGGTGCAGGTATTATCGTTAATGGTCAGGTTTTCCTAGGTCATAACCGTAATGTGGGTGAAATTGGTCATATCCAAATTGATCCGCTAGGCGAGCAATGCCAATGTGGTAACTTCGGCTGTCTTGAAACAGTAGCGGCAAACCCAGCTATCGTTGAACGCGTGCAGAAGCTGATTAAACAAGGCTATGAGTCTTCTTTAACAGAGCTTGAGCATATTACGATTCAAGACGTTTGTGACCACGCGATTAATGGTGATGAGCTAGCCAAGCAAAGCTTAGTTCGAGTAGGAAACCAGTTAGGTAAGGCTATCGCGATGACGATTAACTTATTTAACCCTCAAAAAGTTATCATTGCTGGTGATATTACCAAGGCACAAGAGATTGTTTTTCCTGCAATTAAGCGCAATGTAGAGAATCAGTCGTTAACGACTTTCCATAGCGGCCTGCCTATTGTAGCATCACAGATCGATAAACATCCTACGATGGGAGCTTTTGCTATGATTAAGCGCGCCATGCTTAACGGCGTGTTACTGCAGAAGCTTCTCGAAGACTAGAGAAAACAATTCTGATTTTCCGCGGGCCGTGTTTGTATAAACACGGCCCGTTTTTTTTAAGCTAGGGAACTACAACAACAAGTTATGGAACTTATATTAATATCCACTGCGTTTATCGCAGGATTTATTGCTTTAAAGTGTCACCTTCCCCCATTAGTTGGTTTTTTGGTTGCAGGCTTTGGGCTTTTTGCCTTTGGCTTTGAAACCAATGACACCATCATTACTTTAGCTGACCTTGGTGTCACGCTGCTTCTATTTACTATCGGCTTAAAGCTCGATATCAAAACCCTACTCTCTAAAGAGATCTGGGCTGGCGCGACAATCCACAACCTTTTGTCCACTCTGTTTTTCGCCGTCGCCCTGTTTGGCTTTAAGTTCTTAGGTATTTCATCGCTAGCTGCCATGTCGGTAGAACAGATCGTTCTGCTCGGTTTTGCTCTTTCATTCTCTAGTACTGTATTTGCGGTTAAGACTCTGCAAGAGAAAGGCGAAATGAATGCGACCTACGGAACGTTAGCGATTGGTATCTTGGTCATGCAGGATATCTTCGCCGTAGTATTCTTAACGGCTTCTACGGGCAAAATACCTGAGTGGTATGCAATTGCTCTGTTTGCCCTACCCTTATTACGCCCACTGTTCTACAAAGTGCTCGATTGGGTTGGTCACGGTGAGATGCTGGTTCTTTCCGGCATCTTCTTCGCATTAGTCGTCGGTGCTGGTTTATTCCATTTGGTTGGTGTGAAACCAGATTTGGGGGCTCTTGTTCTAGGTATGTTACTTGCTGGTCACCCAAAAGCCTCAGAATTATCAAAGTCGCTGTTTAACCTTAAAGAACTTTTCCTTGTCTGTTTCTTCTTGAATATTGGTCTGTCAGAGCAACCAACCATTCAAGGCTTTATGCTCGCAATCTTGTTCTTGCTGATGCTGCCTGTGAAAGGTGTTCTCTACTTCTTGGTACTCAACCGCTTCAAGTTCCGTGTTCGAACGTCTCTACTTGCCTCGCTATCACTGTTTAACTATAGCGAGTTTGGCCTCATCGTTGGTGGTCTCGCCTTCAAGATGGGTTGGATGTCGGGTGATATCTTAGTTGCCGTTGCCATTGCAGTTTCACTGTCTTTTCTAATCGCTGCTCCTTTAAACCGAGCTGGTCATAAGCTTTATCAGCAGTCAGGTAAATGGCTAAAAGAGCATGCGTCAGAAAAGCTTCACCGACGTGATAAGCGAATTGACCCTGGTCGTGCCCAAGTGCTTATTCTAGGTATGGGCCGAATTGGTACCGGTGCTTATGACGAATTACGTACTCGCTATGGCAAGGTCAGCCTAGGTGTAGAAGTGCGTGAAGAAGCCGCGCACAACCACAAAAGCCAAGGCAGAAACGTGATTTCTGGCGACGCGACTGACCCAGATTTCTGGGAGCGAATTCTAGATACAGCAAACGTAAAGCTGGTGATTTTGGCAATGCCTCACCACCAAGGTAATCAAACCGCTTTAGAACAATTAAAGTCACGTAACTTTAAAGGCCAAATTGCGGCTATTGCTGAATATCCCGATCAACTCGAAACACTGAAAGAGAATGGCGTTGATGCGGCATTTAACATTTACAGCGAGGCTGGTAGTGGTTTTGCTCGCCACGTTTGCGAACAGTTAAATCCAAATATCAATAAAATCTAGTATTAGACAGTGTTCAACTAAACCTCTCAAAACTGCCTATTTTTCGCACTTTTGAGAGGTTTTTGTTTAAAAAACCAACCGCAATTAAACATCACACACCAAAAGCACATAAAAATTAGATAATTTCTAACAGAAAACCCTTTATATTATTTTTTTGCTCACATCCGGTTGCTTTTTTTAGCCAGAATGGCAAATTGAATGCAGTTGATTTGGAAATTATTTAAAAGGAAGTTCTATGTGTTCAGTATTTGGCATTCTCGACATTAAAAGTGATGCCGCAGCACTTCGCCCTATTGCTTTAGAAATGTCTAAGAAGCTTCGTCACCGTGGTCCAGACTGGTCTGGTATCTATGCTGGTGAAAAAGCAATCCTTGCTCATGAACGTCTTGCTATTGTTGGCTTGAACAGTGGTGCTCAACCACTATACAGTCAAGACAAAAAGCACATTCTTGCAGTAAACGGTGAAATTTATAACCACAAAGAACTTCGTGCACGCTATGAAGATAAGTACCAGTTCCAGACTGATTCTGACTGTGAAGTTATCCTAGCGCTATACCAAGAGATGGGTGCAGACCTTCTAGAAGAGCTTAACGGTATTTTCGCATTCGTTTTATACGACGAAGAGAAAGACGAGTACCTAGTGGGCCGCGACCATATTGGTATCATCCCGCTTTACCAAGGTTACGATGAGCACGGCAACTACTACGTGGCTTCAGAGATGAAAGCATTGGTTGAAGTATGTAAGACGATCAGTGAATTCCCTCCAGGTAGCTTCTACTCTTCGAAAGATGCTGAACCTCAACGCTACTACATCCGCGATTGGAACGAGTACGCTGCGGTACAAGGCAACAGCACAAGCAAAGAAGAACTGACTGAAGCGCTAGAAGCAGCCGTTAAACGTCAACTAATGACTGACGTTCCTTACGGTGTACTTCTATCTGGTGGCCTGGATTCATCAATTACTTCAGCAGTTGCAAAACGCTTTGCGGCAATGCGTATCGAAGATGATGAGCAATCTGAAGCTTGGTGGCCACAACTGCACTCGTTCGCTGTTGGTCTTGAAGGCGCACCAGACCTTATCGCTGCTCGTGAAGTTGCGGACAAGATCGGAACTGTGCACCATGAGATGACTTACACTATTCAGGAAGGCCTAGACGCAATCCGTGACGTTATCTACCATATCGAAACTTACGATGTAACGACGATTCGTGCATCAACGCCAATGTACTTGCTGGCTCGTAAGATCAAAGCGATGGGCATCAAGATGGTACTTTCAGGTGAAGGTGCTGATGAAATCTTTGGTGGTTACCTGTACTTCCATAAAGCGCCAAACGCGAAAGAGTTCCACGAAGAGACAGTACGTAAACTGCTTGCTCTAAGCATGTTCGACTGTGCTCGTGCAAACAAATCGCTAGCGGCATGGGGTGTTGAAGGCCGTGTACCATTCTTGGATAAAGAGTTCATCGATGTCGCAATGCGTCTGAACCCTGAAGATAAGATGTGCGGTAACGGTAAGATGGAGAAACACATCCTGCGTGAGTGTTTTGAAGACTACCTACCAGATTCAATCGCATGGCGTCAAAAAGAGCAGTTCTCTGATGGTGTTGGCTACGATTGGATTGATACATTGAAAGCAACGGCTGAAGCAAAAGTAACGGATCAACAAATGGAAGCTGCTAAGTTCCGTTTCCCTTACAACACGCCAACAACCAAAGAAGGTTATGCTTACCGTGAAATCTTTGCGGAGCTATTCCCTCTAGAATCTGCGGCAGAGTGTGTACCTGGTGGTCCTTCAGTTGCTTGTTCATCAGCGAAAGCGATTGAGTGGGATGAGTCATTCAAAAATTGTGTCGACCCATCAGGCCGTGCAGTACAAGCCGTTCACAACGATGCTTACAACGCTTAGAGCGTTTTGAACAAATCCTAAAGACTAAAAAAGGCGCATTATGCGCCTTTTGTTTTAAGCCTATTTTTATTACTGCAGTTATGCGCGAGCTTGTAGTGCTTCGTTCTCAATACTGATTGGAACGACTTGGCTGATCATTTTCACCAGCATAATCGATCGAGCCTCACCGTCTTTCTGATCGAAAATAGCTTCAACCCCAGCAAATTGGCCACTCTGAATCTTAACTACCTGTCCAGATTCAAACTCAACACAACAATCTTCCACTTCGTTACTGCAGCACTTCTCAAACTCTTTAAGTTCAAACACCAAGTCTCCTTGGACCTCGTGCGGCAGTGAACCGAACTTAATAAAGTCCACAACGCCACGTGTTGAACGAACGGTCGTGAAGCTAGGACCTTGCTCATAGTCGAAGCGAACAAAGATGTAAGACGGAAACAGCGGTTCTTTGACCTGCTTTTCTTTCCCTCTCACCACCTTTTCGACTTCTATTTGAGGGTAAAAGCACTCTACCCCCTGATTCTCTAAGTGCTGCTGAGCGCGTTTTTGATCACCACGCTTACAGTAAAGCAAATACCAACGTTTCATTTGACTAGCCATTTTATATTTTTAGATATTTTACCACATGCCTAAAACGGTTAAATCACCATTAATAAAATGAATCGTTGCTAACGAAAAATAATGCGTAGCAGACCAATTTATCAACAAAAAGTTATAGGTGTCGGAGTGGTTAAGCATTGTACAGAGATAATTTAGAGATCAAAAGACTCATTGTTGTAAGCATATGTATGCCCCACCTAATGCGCATGCCACTCCCTTCAAACTCAAAATGATACACCAGAGCAATATATCTAAAGATTTTAATTCAACACAACTTTAATGAAGGTTATTAACCAACCAACTCAAATCTGGAAAATTAGTTTGCAGCACATCTAAAATGGGCAACATTAAAAATAAAGATATTTAATATCAACATCTTAGTTAAACCAAGTTGTCGTGACCATAAAATAAGTCTATTGCAGACTTTTATCCCACTGTGTATACATGAATGACTATAAAATCTTTTAATACCTAAAATTAGTAAAACTTATGCCAAGCAACCACAACATCTTTGGCCACCCTAGAGGCCTATTTCTACTTTTTAGCACAGAGCTATGGGAACGTTTCTCTTACTATGCGATGCGTGCCATCCTTGTCTTATTTTTGACTGACACTACCCTCAACGGTGGACTGGGTTGGTCAACGAAAGACGCACTCGATCTCTACGGTATTTACACCGGCTTAGTCTACATCACACCATTAATTGGTGGCTGGATTGCCGATAACTACCTAGGTCAGCGTAAATCAATTATGATTGGCGGTGTATTGATGGCACTTGGCCAATTTACAATGGCTCTACCTAACGGCTTCATCGGTTTAGACCAAGTGAACGCGCTGTACCTTGGTTTAGCACTGCTAATCAGTGGTAACGGTATGTTTAAGCCGAACATCTCAACCATGGTTGGCGATCTGTACCAAGAAGGCGATAACCGCCGTGACGGTGCTTTCACCATTTTCTACATGGGCATCAACTTAGGTGCGCTGCTTGGTGGCTTAATTTCAGGTGCTGCTGTCGATTCATTCGGTTGGAAAGCAGGTTTCCTAGCCGCTGGTATTGGTATGGTTATTAGCTTGATCATGCAAGTGACAATGGCTCAGTCTTGGTTGGGCAACATCGGTTCTGTACCTGCTGCTGCAAGAGCGAAAGCACTAAACAAATCTAAAGAAAAAGCGCCACTGACCAAAGAAGAGTTCGACAGACTAAAAGTGATTCTTATCATGGGTCTGTTCGTGATTGTTTTCTGGGCGGGCTTTGAACAAGCTGGCGGCCTAATGAACATCTACACTCAACAATATACTGACCGTATGATTGGTGGCTTTGAAGTTCCTGCTGCGTGGTTCCAATCTTTGAACCCATTCTTCATCATTACACTTGCTCCAATCATTGCTGCGTTCTGGGTGAAACTGGGTAAGCGTGAACCCAACTCTCCTGTTAAGTTTGCAATGGCATTGTTCTTCTTAGCACTGGGCTTTGTGTGCATGATGGGCGCGGTAATGGAGCAAGGCGGTGACCTAACCGTGAAAACATCAATGCTATGGCTAGTCGGTGCTTTCTTCTTCCATACCCTTGGTGAGCTTTGTCTATCGCCTATTGGCCTGTCGTTGGTCACTAAGTTAGCTCCGCTTCGCCTAGCATCATTGATGATGGGTGCATGGTTTGGCTTCAATGCGGTGGCAAACTACGTGGCAGGCCTGGTCGGTTCTCACGTTGGTGAGCTTGGTGCTATGTCAATCTTCAGTGGTATTGCTATCACAGCAACGGTGAGTGCCATATTACTGCTGCTTTGTGCTGGTAAGCTTGTATCATGGATGCATGGTGTAGAAACCAACATGACGCTTGAAGCAGAACCAAAAGCAGAAACTTCGGTCGCTTAATAGCTAGATCGATTTCAAGAAGAAACATCAAGATCAAAAAGGGCTGCTCAATGAGCAGCCCTTTTGTTATCTATTCAATCGCCATATCAGTTAGCGATGAAGCGCCACTAGTTCAGCCATCATGTCGATGTGTGAGTCTCTGTCGTTCAGACACATAATGTAGCTAAAGTCCGAACCACCAGCGTCAATGAACGTCTCTTTACACTGGTCTGAAATCTCTTCCAACGTTTCCAAACAGTCAACCGAAAAGGCAGGTGCCATGATGTCGATCTTCTTGATGCCTTTACTCGGCAGTGACTCAAGTGTCTCGTCAGTGTATGGCTTCAACCACTCTTCTCGACCAAATCGCGATTGGTATGTCATGGTGATATCGTCCGCTAACAAACCTAACTCTGCCGCAAGCAGCTTTGTTGTCGCTTCACAATGCTGAGGGTAGATATCGCCTTCATCAGCCAGTCGCTTCGGAATACCGTGGAAAGAACACACTAAATGATCGGCTCTGCCATTTTTATCCCAATGACTGCGGACGCTTTCAGCCAATGCTTTTGCATAGCTTGGGTGCGCGTAGTAGTCGCGAATAAAGCGATAGCTCGGGATAACTGGCATCTGCTTAAAGGCTTTGGTTAAACCATCAGAAACCGCCGCTGTGGTTGTGCCAGAGTACTGCGGATATAAAGGCAGTACGATGATGTCCTCAACGCCCTGCTCCATCAGTTGCTCAACACCAGCCTTTAGGCTTGGGTTGCCATAGGTCATACCCAGTGCAACAGGCATCTCTAGTTTTTTCTGGAGCTTTTCAGCTTGTCTTTGAGAGTACACAAGCAGTGGTGAGCCCTCATCCATCCAGACAGACTGATACAGCTTAGCAACTTTAGGCGAGCGAATCGGTAAAATCACGCCATGTAATATAGGACACCAAAGCCAACGCGTTAGGTTTACAACTCGCTTGTCGTGTAAGAATTCACTCAAAAATCGACGAATGCCAGCGGGGGTCGCCGCATCTGGCGTTCCTAAGTTCACCAGTAAAACGCCCTGCTTTTTATTATTTTCCATAGATACCTGAGACCAATATGTGATTTTCTGGAAAGTAATATACTAATCTGCATAAGTTTAAGATCATTGCGCCTCAATGAAAGTCTGAATAATCATTCTTCATATGAGATACACAACATCCACTCTCAATTGCTAGCCACTGCCATCGGGTCTGAACCGTTCTGAATCATGTGCAATCAAGTTATATAGATTGGTATCGTACTAAAAATTGAAACAAAAAAAGCGACCCTTAAGGTCGCTTCCAATATATCAAATTCTAAAACTGGCTGTTAGCCAATTATGCTAGTGCTTTCTCAAGTTCTGCACTAACTTCAGCAACTTGCTTAGTACCGTCAAACTTAAGGTACTGAGTGTTACCTGCTTCAGCTTCTTTACCGTAGTAAGAGATTAGCGGAGCTGTTTGATCGTGGTATACACCTAGACGTGCACGAACTGTTTCTTCTTTGTCGTCATCACGTACCACTAGGTCTTCACCCGTTACGTCATCTTTACCTTCTTCTTTAGGCGGATTGTACACAGTGTGGTATGTACGACCAGAAGGAAGGTGAGCACGACGACCAGCCATACGCTCAACAATCACATCGTCAGCTACGTCAAATTCAACAACGTAATCAACAGCGATGCCCATTTCTTTTAGGCCATCAGCTTGTGGGATTGTGCGTGGGAAACCGTCTAGTAGGAAACCTTTCTCACAGTCATCTTGAGCGATACGCTCTTTGATAAGACCAAGGATAATTTCATCAGAAACTAGCTGACCAGCGTCGATTACTGATTTTGCTTGCTTACCAAGCTCAGTACCCGCTTTGATAGCAGCACGTAGCATGTCACCAGTTGAAATTTGAGGGATACCAAATTTGTTCATGATGAAGTTAGCTTGAGTACCTTTACCCGCGCCAGGAGCACCTAGAAGAATGATGCGCATGTTTAATCCTCTTATAAAATTATGATTTATACCGAAGCTCACTATCCCTCCATTCTTGCTCATTTTTAGGATGAACAGAAAGCGTTAAGTAACCATTGAGGCTAAGCAAAACTGTGAACAGAAGCAAAACGGTAAGTTTCGGTATAACGTTTAAAAATCATACAACTGGAGATAGTTGCTTCTTAGCCCCAGCTGATTAGGTCGAGCATTCTATCACATTAATATTCAATTTGGCTGAATTTACGACTAAAGAATGCATCGACAACATTTGTTTTGACGATAACGGTGACGTTGACCACGTTAGGTCAATTTTCAACGACGTTCATAAAAAAAAGCCCGCATTTGCGAGCTTTTTATTGTAATTGTTGGCTTAACCTAAAGTCGAAAGACTAACGCTTTGTTAGTAGCTCGTTGATTGCACCCAAGAATTGTGACGGATCTTCCATTGAGCCCTTTTCAGCCAGCATCGCTTGACCAAGTAGCAACTCAACCCAACGACCAAACGCTTGCTCGTCTGCTTCGTCAGCCATCTGTTTAACCAGTGCGTGCTCAGGGTTAATCTCGAAGATGTACTTCACTTCCGGTGCCGCTTGACCCGCAGCTTCAAGAAGCTTCGCCATTTGCGTGCCCATTTCGAAGTCGTCAGTCACAACAACCGCAGGTGTTGTTGCTAGCTTGAAGGTCGTACGAACTTCTTTAACACGACCACCTAGGTAAGATTGAGTGCGCTCTACAACAGATTTGAACTCTTCTTCTGTCTCTTTTTGCTTCTCTTTCTCTTCTTCACCTTCAAACTTGCTTAGGTCTAAGCCTGCTTTAGTGATCGATTGGAACTGTTTACCGTCGAAGTCAGTCAGGTAGTTCATTACGTACTCATCAATACGATCGTACATTAGAACCACTTCAATACCTTTAGCTTTGAACTGCTCCAAGTGTGGGCTGTTCTTAGCGGCAGCGTAGCTATCTGCCGTCAGGTAGTAAATCTTATCTTGGCCTTCTTTCATGCGCTCAACGTAAGATTCTAGGCTGATGGTTTGTTCAGCAGAATCCACTTCCGTTGACGAGAAACGAAGTAGACCAGCGATCTTCTCTTTGTTCGCCATATCTTCAGCCGGGCCTTCTTTCAATACTAGGCCGAACTCTTTCCAAAACTCTAGGTACTTATCATTGTCATTCTTCGCCATGCGCTCAAGCATAGTCAGTACACGCTTGGTACATGCGCCACGAAGAGACTGAGTTACCTTGTTGTCTTGCAGGATTTCACGAGACACGTTCAATGGCAGATCGTTTGAGTCAATCAAGCCGCGAACGAAACGCATGTAAGATGGCATGAACTGCTCTGCGTCATCCATGATGAATACACGCTGCACGTAAAGTTTCAAGCCACTCTTGTGGTCACGGTTCATCATGTCCCAAGGTGCTTTCGCTGGGATGTAAAGCAGGCTTGTGTAATCGTTCTTACCTTCAACCTTGTTGTGGCTCCAGGTTAGTGGATCAGCAAAGTCGTGAGATACGTGCTTGTAAAACTCTTGGTACTCTTCTTTCTCGATATCAGATTTGTTGCGAGTCCAAAGCGCTTGCGCCTTATTGATCTGTTCCCAATGTTTCTCTTCGGTGTCTTTACCTTCGTCATCTTTCACTGCTGTGAAGATAGAAACAGGAATGCCGATGTGGTCAGAATATTTACCAATCACTTCACGCAGACGCCACTCATTTAAGAACTCTTTACCGTCTTCACGCATGTGCAGAACGATGTCAGTACCACGAGACTCTTTAGTGATGTCTTCGATTGTGTAATCGCCTTCACCTGCAGAGTGCCACTGAACAGCTTCATTGTTCGGCAGGCCAGCTGCACGTGTGCGAACCGTTACCGCGTCTGCGACGATGAATGCAGAATAGAAACCCACACCAAATTGACCAATCAGTTGAGAGTCTTTGCTTTGGTCTTCAGACAGCTTTGAGAAAAAATCTGCAGTGCCTGACTTAGCAATCGTACCTAAATGCTCAATAACGTTGTCGCGGCTCATACCGATACCGTTATCAGAAATGGTTAACGTGTTTGCTTCCGCGTTGAAAGAAAGTTTTACACCTAGATCTGCATCACCTTGGTAAAGGTCACCGTTCGATAGAGCTTGAAAACGAAGCTTATCAGCCGCGTCAGATGCGTTAGAGATCAGCTCACGTAGAAAGATTTCTTTATTTGAATACAGTGAGTGAATCATTAGATGAAGTAGTTGTTTTACTTCAGATTGAAAGCCACGAGTCTCTTTATTTTGCGTTGCCGTTTCGCTCATTTTTACTCCAAAACATCTATACTTTATGTTGAATAATCATAGGGGCGTAACACTTGATGCCACTCTTCTGATCATTAACATGAGGATGACAAATGTAAATTCAAGGTCAAAAATCATAAAAACACTGTTTTTTTTATCTGTTTTTATTATCCTTGAGCCTGATAAATATAAAAGAACATAAAATAAGCCATGATTTGGTGAAGAATTAACGGAACTTCACCTGAGATTTGTCTATTTCGCCCCCCAAAACAATCCAAAATAGAAGAATTCAATGAGTAATATCGGCACAAAGTTTATTCTCGCACAACGGTTCGTATTCGACCCAAACAGCAATTCACTTGTCGATCAAATGAGCGACGGTGAAGTCGTACGTCTTGGTAGCAATGAAAGCCGCATTCTCTTGATGCTGTCAGAAAGGCCGAATGAAGTTATCACTCGTAATGAATTGCATGAGTATGTTTGGCGAGACCAAGGCTTTGAGGTGGATGACTCAAGCTTAACGCAAGCCGTATCGACTCTGAGAAAGATGCTCAAAGACTCGACTAAATCTCCTGAATTCGTAAAGACAGTACCGAAGCGCGGTTACCAATTTATTGCGACCGTTGAGCGCTCTGCGCCACTGTCATCAAATGATCAGCCAGTAGCCGCTGAAATTGCAGAAAATGACGTTGAACCTATCCTAACGTTTGCAACGCCTGCAGCGACTGAACAAGCAATCACTGACACATTTGAACCTGAGCCAATTACAAAAGTTCAACAAACTAAAGTGGCAGTAGAACCAGCAACCGCTCCTGTTGTAGCTCCGGCTAAAAGCACCAATAAATGGTTAACATTTTGGTTACTGCTTGCCGCTTTCATCATGCCGATTCTCGTTTTAACGTTTACTACCCCGGTGGAGTCCGAGTTCACGGTTTTGACTGAAGTGGATGGTGTAAAGGTTCAATCACCGGTTAACCACCCAGACCTCAGCAGTTGGCTGCCAGCAATAGAAAAGTGTGTATTAAGTTACAACACGAGTCACACTGGTGTGTTAAAGCCGGCTGAAGTGATCGCTACAGGAGGACAAACCAATAACCTTGCCCTCAATTACATTCACCCGCAAGATTACTCGAGCGAAAATGTAACCCTAAGAATTTACGCAAACCAGTCGGATGTAAACGACATTTGTAACGGTGGTAAGTAACATGAAATTAAAAGTATCGATTATCTTACTGGTTCTATCGGCATTTTTGAGTGGTTGGCTATATTGGAGCAGCAATGCAAAAGTAGAGCGCTTGCTCACTCAGCATGAATGGCAGTCGAGAATGGTGACGCTGATTAGCGATAACAAGCAAGCTGACTCAATAGGCCCACTTCGTAGAGTTGAACTATCATCGAATGCGAAATACCTACCAAATGGTACATATTTAAGAATGTCAGTGGTTAGACTGTACAGCACTCAAACTGCGCCTGCGAATGTCATCAACATCTCTGAAACGGGTCAGTGGGATATTAACGATAACTACTTACTGATTTCGCCAACGGAGTTTAAAGATGTGACCTCGGCTGAGCGCCAAGACTTTTCAGAAGAACAGCTAGAGCTGATCACTCAAGTCATTAAGATGGACGCAGAGCAAAGCCGCCGCATAGATATTGTTAACCCGAAGGCACTGCTACTGACTAGCTTAAATCATGGTTCTACCGTATTGTTTTCAAACTAAGATTGGATCGCTATTTACTGTTTATGAATAGCTGAATACCATGAAACGGTAAACCAATAGAAAAAAGGGGCATGAAGCCCCTTTTTTGTTAGCCGTTGGTATCAAATTACGGATGTAGCATTTTAAGGATTAACCATGAAAACGGAACAACCTAATCTGGCGCCAGCGAAAGAGACAGCAACAAAAGCCACAATCGCGATACACTATTGCCGTCAATGCAATTGGATGCTTCGCTCTAGTTGGTTATGCCAAGAGCTACTGCATACCTTCAGCGAAGAAATTGAACAAGTGAGCTTACACCCAGACACAGGAGGCAGGTTCGAAATCTTTTGTAATGGTGTGCAGATTTGGGAAAGAAAAGCAGATGACGGTTTTCCAGAGGCGAAAGTTCTGAAGCAAAGAGTACGAAACATCATTGCTCCAGACAGAGATCTCGGCCACGTGGACTCAAAATAAGCCTTTCACAGCCGATCCAATGATTTAAAGCTGACCACTCACGAGAACATCACCTTCAAGGCTAATGACTTTGAAGGTATTGTTTTCATAGATGCCATAGCTTGCCGCGTGTCCCTCTCGTGGGAATGTCACCGAGCTAGGGTTAAAGATAAAGATGTCATCTTGGTATTCGGCGACAGGAATATGGGTATGACCGTGTGCAATGATATCGCCCGCCTTCAACGCAGGGCGTTTATTGGTGTTGTACAAATGGCCATGCGTTAGGAAGATACGCTGGCCTGATTCTAATAGCACCCACGAGTAATCCATCATCATTGGAAAAGACAACAACATCTGATCCACTTCGCTATCGCAGTTACCACGAACGGCAATGATCTCTTGAGAAAACGCATTCAACTTATCTGCAACCGCCGGCGGGTTGTATCCTTCTGGAATCGGATTTCTTGGTCCATGATTCAGAATGTCACCCAATAGAACTAAATATTGCGCACCAGATGCTTGGTAGAGTTCTAATACCTTTTCTGTTGCTGGCAGCGAACCGTGTAGGTCTGAAGCAAAAAATAATTTCACACGTACTTCTCCATAAAATTTATGAGCCTATTGTACGTATCTAAATGCTACACGTCATCTCTCGCCATACCATTGATCACGATATTATTGTAACTAACCATACCGACTATCTTGTTATCACGAACTACTGGCGCACGACTGATACCAAAGCGTTCAAACAGGCGAGCGCAATACTTTACGTTCATCTCAGCAGACACGCTTAGCGCTGGCTTGGTCATGATCTCATAAACATTGGTTCGCTTTGGAGATCGGTTCTTAGCCAGTACTTTCTTGGCAATGTCATTCATCAATACGATGCCGTATTCGTCATCTTCGTGGCGTTTATCGACAATGATTGCCTTCACTTTGTGCTTTTTAGCCATCTCTATCGCTTCTAACACCGTGGTTAGCCCATCGATAATCACATACGTATTGGCCATGACATCGCCTACTCGGATCTTTTCACTGGTACTCATAGCTCATCCTCCACAACCTTTGTTAACGTCTCGACTTGATGCGCAACCCCGACTGCGTCTTCGATATCGATCTGCACCGCTATACCTTGTCCTGACTCCTGGTCAAACTCACCGACTTCGCCAATAGTTTCAAGAATATGCCTCGCTAAGTGTTCCTCAACCACAAACAGCAACACATCTTTTTGTACCTCTAGCGTTAGGCCAAAGAAGGTGGTTTTTTGGTTTAAGCCTTGCCCTCTGGCGTTGTTAATCACCGTTGCTCCAGTCGCGCCCGCATCACGCGCGGCATCGAGCACAGTGTCGGTCTTGCTCTCTTCTACAAACGCTAAGATAAGTTTAAAGCGCATCTTTGCTCTCCTTAGAGGTGTGTAAACGGTTTAACCATTGTGTTATTTGGGCATAGCCCATCACTGAAATGATGGGAAATAAGCTGGCAAAGGCGATCAATCCAAAGCCATCAATGACAGGATTTCTTCCTGGTACGGTTGAAGCAAGTCCAAGCCCGAGTGCCGTCACTAAAGGGACTGTCACCGTTGATGTAGTGACGCCACCCGAATCGTAGGCTAATGGGATAATGAGTTTTGGGGCGTAAAAGGTTTGAATGACCACGACGACATAACCAAAAATGATGTAGTAATGGATCGGGTCACCCGCAACGATACGGTAGCTGCCCAGAGAGATACCGATAGCAACGCCCAATGCCACGGCGATCCTCAGCCCATTGACGCTGATACTGCCACCGGAAACTTGGTTCGCCTTAATCGCTACAGCTATCAAAGAAGGCTCGGCTATCGTGGTGCTGAAACCAATACAAAACGCAAACAGGTAAACCCAGTAATAATCAAACCAAACCAAAGCAAGACCAGAACTGATCTTAAACTCAGTCAAAAAGCTTGGCTCGGTGAGTTGCATTGCCATCGTCTCCCCTAGAGGGAATAACGCGAGCTCCAATCCCATCAAAAAGAGTGATAAGCCAAGAATGACGTAGAAGAAACCGATCAGCACTTTGGCTAGGTTATTGACTGGCTTTCGTAATACCGCCAACTGAAAACCGAAGATGATGATCGCAATCGGGATCACATCCATCACAGTGCCGAGAAAGGTGTCGATAAATTGTTGAACACTGATCATGTCACCACCATCCCGTACACCATGACAAACATCATCGGCAGCAACGAAGCAAACGCGATCAACCCAAAACCATCTATCATCGGATTACGCCCTTTAATTGCCGAGGCTAAACCCACCCCTAACGCAGTTACTAATGGGACGGTGATCGTCGATGTCGTTACTCCACCAGAGTCATACGCAATTCCAATGATGCTTTCCGGAGCAAATGCAGTGAGCACGACCACTCCAATATATCCACCGATGATCATGTACTGGATTGGCCAACCTTTTAAGATTCTCAGCACACCGAGTAAAATAGCGATACCGACTGACAGTGCCACAGTAAAGCGCAGGCCATTGGCATACTGCTCCATTTCATCTAACGTATTGGGGATTACACCTCCCTCAGCTGCCACTTCTGCGGCTTCGGCAGCGACTGCGGTTAACGCTGGCTCGGCTATGGTGGTACCAAAACCCAAACAAAAAGCGAAGATCAATAACCAGAACACACTCCCCTTTCTGGCAAATGCTTGAGCCATCGATTCGCCAATTGGAAACAACCCCATTTCAAGGCCAAAGATAAAGAAAGTGAGTCCAAAAACGACGAGCACTAAGCCAGTCAGAATAGATAAAAGATGAGGAAGTGGCTCTTGTAAGACAGCAAGCTGGAAGAAAGCGATTACCGCCACGATTGGCAATAGATCCCTCAGGCTACCTAACATGGATCGAAACAAAGCAAGCACCGCCGTCATCGCAATTCCTTGTCGCTGGTTATGAATTAATAATAATCATGGCAAATCCTTATCATTGCTTATGTGACAAATATTACGCAGTTGGTAACATATCCAAGTAAAGTGCATAAGTGTGATAACGGTACACATCCTGACTTGATGAATTTAATTTCACTCCTTTGTAAATTGAAAAAGGCGTAATTTGGGCATCACACGATTGAAACCTTATGATCGTTATAGTGATTTTTTCGTATTGATTGGCGACTAAAAACAAGCCATGTCTATAATTATGTTTAATAGGGAGATTGGTATGAAGATATTGTTAACGGGTGGTACTGGATTTATTGGCTCTGAATTGGTCAAGAGTTGGAACACTGACGACGTGACATTGCTGACGCGGAGTCCTGAAAATGCCAAGCAAAACCTAAATCACCTCAACCAGAACAACCTTCATTACATTCGATCCCTTGATGAGCTCAGTGATCTCAATGACTTTGATGTGGTGGTCAACCTCGCGGGTGAACCGATTGCCGATAAGCGTTGGAGTACAGAGCAAAAAGAGAGGATCTGTAACAGTCGCTGGCACATCACTGAAAAGCTGGTCGAACTAATTCATGCCAGTAGCAACCCGCCACACGCTTTTATTAGCGGTTCAGCCGTCGGCTACTATGGCGATCAACAGCAGCACCCGTTTGACGAGTCACTGCAAGTAGAAGATGAAAGCTTTCCTCATAAAGTCTGTGCCCACTGGGAAGAGATAGCCAAGCGAGCACAATCAGAAAGCACACGCGTGATACTACTGCGAACAGGGGTTGTACTTGGCGAGAATGGCGGCGCACTCAAGAAGATGCTATTGCCTTATAAACTCGGCGTCGGTGGTCCAATAGGTTCAGGTGAGCAGTACATGCCATGGATTCACATTCTCGATATGGTGAGAGCCATCAATCACTTGTTGTCTATCCCTCACGCTCAAGGGGAATTCAATATGTGTGCCCCTCACCCTGTGACCAACAAACTGTTCAGCAGCACGTTAGCGAAACAATTAGGCCGACCGCATTTCTTATTCACGCCGAAATGGGCAATGTCGATTCTCATGGGGGAATCATCTTGTTTGCTATTTGACAGCATTCGCTCCAAGCCGAAGAAACTCACTGAGATGGGATTCATCTTTAGTTACTCAAGAATCGAGCCAGCACTAAAAAACTTGTTACAACATCAAGACTAATTCTTTACCCTAGAGCGATAGAGACTCTAATAAAGGATTAAGTGTGAACAAGTCGATTCTGATTACCGGTTGCTCAACAGGTATTGGCTATACATGTGCTCATGCACTTCAAAAGCGTGGTTTTCATGTCATTGCATCTTGTCGTGATCCACAAGATGTTCAACGCCTTCAAGATGAAGGCCTCACCTGTATTCAATTAGATCTTTCCAACCAAGAAAGTATTGAGCATGGCGCCAAGCTTGCTATTGATCTCGCACCTAATGGATTGTATGGATTATTCAATAACGGTGCTTACGGTCAAGCAGGGGCACTAGAAGACTTACCGACCCAAGGACTCAGAGAACAATTCGAAACCAACTTCTTTGGTTGGCATCATCTCGTCTGTCAGATCCTTCCGCACATGCGCGAGCGTGGCGAAGGTCGAATCGTACAAAACAGTTCCGTATTAGGTTTTGCAGCCATGAAGTATCGTGGTGCTTATAATGCTTCTAAATTCGCGATTGAGGGTTGGACAGATACCTTACGATTAGAACTGCATGGCAGCGGTATACAGATCTCATTACTGCAACCAGGGCCAATTGAGACTCAATTTAGAACCAATGCCTTGAAAGCGTTCAATAAATGGATCAACATTTCTGGCAGCGCCCACCAAGACGCTTACCAACAACAAAAAGATCGACTCGAAAAAGAATCATCGAATAACGCTTTTGTCCTGCTTCCAGAAAGTTGTATTGAGCCGGTATTCCATGCTCTCACCGCCGACAAACCCAAGCTAAGATACCGAGTTACGACCCCGACTAAAGTGTTCGCGGTATTGAAAAGGATTCTACCGAGTCGCTTGCTAGACCCTATTTTGAGAAAAGCTGCATAAATTACTAACTTTGAATGCAGAGTCGCAAACTTTAATGTAACGATGTAATTTTTCCGTAACAATAAGATGTCATGATTATCCTATCCCATCAGTTATTCCCAATTGATGGTTCTACTCTGGAAATCTCATGACTTTAAACCGCCTTAATTGGGTAGGTGTGGGTCTGGCGATTACGTTGTTTATTCTGTTTTGAGTATCTCACGCAACGCCTCACTGACTACCTCGATGATAACGCTATGCCTTCCATGTTGAGATAACAATTATATCAACATCGAAGCATAGCGTTTTCCTATTTTTGGTTCTTTTTATCCGAGATAACCGAGTTAGATCTTGAAGTTACCGACTAATCCCCCCATATTTGCAACGTATCCACAAAACAAACCTCAAGGAACGTAAATGCAATCTCCGCATATTGTTGAACTTAATGAGCAGAACTTTCGTCAAGTATTAGAAGGTTCGATGCAGACCCCTGTACTCATCCATTTTTGGGCACCAATGAGCCAAGAGAGCGCCCAAGTCATTCCTGAACTGCAAACTTTAACTCAGCAATACAACGGTGCCTTCACCTTAGCCCTGCTCAATTGCGAACAAGAGCAAGCTATTGCTAGCCAGTTTGGTGTTCAAGCACTGCCCACTATTGCACTGTTTGTTAATGGTCAGCCAGTCGATGGGCTCGGTGGCCCTCAAAGCATAGAAGCTATTGTCGATATGCTCAGCAAACACCTTCCTAGCCAAGATGAACTTGCTTTGCGTCAGGCTCTTGAGCAAATGCAAGCTGGCGAGCACACACAGGCACTAGCAGCAATGCAGCAACTTCCAGCAGAGCTGACGAATAAAGGTGAAGTAAAACTGGCGATCGCAGAGTGTTTGTTAGAAACACAACAATTTGACCTTGCTGAAACTCAGCTAGCAACTATCCCTCTTGAGTACCAAGACAACTACTACAAAGGCTTAGTTGCAAAGCTTGAACTTCATAAACAAGCAGCAGACAGCCCTGAAATACAAGCATTAGAAGCCGCTCTTCAGCAAAATCCGAGCGACGCTAAAACAGCATCTGAATTAGCATTGCAATATCACCAAGTGAACCGCAGTGAAGAAGCTATGGATCTATTATGGTCTTTCCTAGCCAAAGATCTTAATGCTCTCGATGGTGACATGAAGAAAGAGTTCATGGACATCTTGAGTGCGCTTGGACAAGGTAACCCAGTTGCCAGTAAGTACCGTCGACAACTGTACTCTCTGCTTTACTAGTAAAACCTAAAAAGCCGTAGATTAAACATCGAAAATTGACAATTCAATCAATTAGTTTATCGCATAATAGAATGTAAAATGGGCCATAAAATCAATGCTTTATGGCCCATTTCTCGTTTATAAATTTGCTCAGAATTTAAATATGAGCCAGTATCAATACTGAACTATCAAAAACTCAAACTTGCAAAGGATTTTGTATGCCTATTGATACCTTGATTACTATCGGCGTCTTTACTGCCGTCGCACTGTTATTTATCTTCGCTGGCGTAAAAACCGTTCCACAAGGCAACAACTGGACCGTTGAACGCTTCGGGCGATACACACACACCCTTAAACCGGGTCTTAACTTAATCATTCCATTTATTGATAAAGTTGGACAGCGCATCAGCATGATGGAGCGTGTTCTCGACATCCCAGCACAAGAAGTCATCTCCAAAGATAATGCAAATGTGGTTATCGATGCGGTTTGTTTTGTTCAAGTTATCGACGCGCCTAAGGCAGCTTATGAAGTGAATGACCTTGAACATGCGATCCGTAACTTAACCCTCACCAATATCCGTACTGTGCTTGGCTCGATGGAACTGGATGAGATGCTGAGTCAGCGTGACATGATCAATACCAAGCTACTGAACATCGTTGATGAAGCGACAAACCCTTGGGGCGTAAAAGTCACCCGTATCGAAATTAAAGACGTACAGCCACCAGCAGACCTTACTGCTGCGATGAATGCCCAGATGAAAGCCGAGCGTAATAAACGTGCTGATATCTTAGAAGCAGAAGGTGTACGACAAGCTGAGATCTTGAAAGCAGAAGGCCACAAGCAATCAGAGATCCTGAAAGCAGAAGGTGAGAAGCAAGCGGCAATATTGCAAGCAGAAGCCCGTGAGCGTGCCGCAGAAGCAGAAGCTAAAGCGACAGAAATGGTATCAACGGCAATTGCTCAAGGTGACATGCAAGCGGTCAATTACTTCATTGCACAAGGTTACACCGACGCATTGAAATCTATAGGCCAAGCTGAAAACGGCAAGATCATCATGCTACCACTCGAAGCAACTGGCCTTATGGGTTCTGTAGCGGGTATCGCGGAGATGTTTGCACATAAGAATGACAAAGGTAGTAAGGACTAACTTATGGTCGAATTACTAGAACAAGTAAACCACTGGCATTGGTTAGCGTTTGGTCTAGCATTGTTAGCGCTTGAGCTAATTGGAACCGCTGGTTACTTTTTATGGATAGGCATATCTGCCATGCTGGTCGGTGCCCTATTAGGAGCATTACCAATTGGTTGGCAGATGCAATGGCTGTCCTTTGCTAGCTTCTCTCTTATTACCACTTGGTTGTGGTGGAGAAGACAACTCTCGAATGACAAGCAATCGGATGCAGGGCGAGAGTTAAACCAAAGAGAAAAGCAATTGGTAGGTCAAACCGTTATTTTAAGTGAAGACGTAAAGAAAGGTAGCTGTCGAATTAAGTTCGGTGACTCTTCTTGGTCAGCAAAGGCCAGTCAAGATATTCCATCTGGAACCGAAATTAAGATTGTCGCTTTAGACGGAATCGTTCTAATAATAGAACCTTTATAAACAAGAGCTATATGAAGCCTGCATTTTCAATAAATGCAGGCTTTTTCTATTTTTGAACCTTAATAATATTCGAATTATCATTGCGATAGATTGAATTGAAAAAAAAATAAGTTCTTATTTCGTAAAGCTAAAAAGTTTGATTGAGCTAAAAAGGTATAAGAAAGCCAGATTTCTTACCCAATATATATATGAATAGTTAACCTTACTCTCGCTTATTTATAATCATTAAAAATGTTAAGTCCGTCCAATTTTTGAAATTTTCTTTTCCTTGTCCATACTTTCAATTATCTCAATTAGAGATAAACCTAATGGAGTTTGTATGAGACATTTTTTAATAATTCTAACGGCTATTTTCAGCTTGTCATTTGGAAGCGCTCTAGCGAGCAGTCAGTCTCCTGGTAACGGAAACATGGGGCCTATCGTTAAGTGTTCAGATGGTAACGCAGTCACTCATGTACCACTGTTGATCTGTAAACATTACGGCGGAAAGGTGCTGTGATAGGTACTGTGATAGGTGATTAAAGTCAGGCTAGTAATGAAATTGCTGCCTGACGATTATTTAGAACTGGAATAACCTAACTGCGGCCAGATAGATTATTCAAGATAGGACATTCCGTTGAAGTATCTCCAGGGCAGTCATGTACCCAAGATTGTAGCTGCACCTTCATCTTGTTTAACTCCGCAAGCTTCAACTCTATTTCATCTAACTTCTGAGTAGCCTTCTTCTTTACTTCGTAGCTTTGTCTGTTGGGATTCATTGCCAACTCAACCAGTGACTTACACTCATCGAGAGTGAAACCAACCATTTTAGCTCTCAAAACGAACTCTAACTGTTCGATATGAATCTCGCCATATTGCCTGTAACCATTTTCTGATCGGTGCGGTGGGCTCATCATGCCTTTACTTTCGTAAAAACGAATGGATTTCGCTGTTGTACCAACACGCTTCGCTACTTCACCAATATTCACAATCTTACCTGTAAGCCTAAAATGAAAAACCGCAGTACTGCTGTTATACAATACTGCGGCTGAAAAACATAGCTAGGGTGTAACGTTAGAAACTTACTCTTGTTCTAACAACCAAATCATAGTTTGAGATTTTTCTTCACTGTCTAGCTTATTGAACCAGTATGAAACCATTTCGATCTCTTTTGAGCCTTCTAGTAATGCTGGGTTAGCGTTCTTACGGTTCTTGAATGCCCAATCTGTTACTGCAGATTGCTCTTCTTTGGTTGCTTCACCATACCAGTAATTCACCATCTCTTGTGCTTGTGATGCTTTTGGCTCTTCAGCAACTACTGCTGCTACTGGAACAGCCGCGACTGGAGCAACCGCGATAGCTGTATGATTATTTGCACCGTTATAAATTGTGTCGATATACGCCTTTGGTACGATAAAAGTCGTGCTCATGACTGAGTTTTGGCCTTCAAGCGTAAATTCTAAATTCTTTTGTCTTGCTTGCTGAATATCAGCGTCACTTAATGGGAACTTAATATATTGAGTCTTAGTACAGTGCTCGCTGCAGCTTTCTCTTGGTACTTGTCTATCTTCTAATTCTATCGTTTTACCAAAAAAACTAACCGTTTCGTACTCTTTGTAACTTTGGAAGTAACTCACGTCCATAGTAATTGAAGATTCTGGGGCAGTATTTGGTGTTACTTCTTTATTGTATGTAAAGTAAAGCGACGACTTGAGAATGTCTGCGCCTACATTTGCTCTATTTTCTGCTACGTAAGATTGACCGGTTACTTTAATGTAACCACCTTTGGGCTGCACATCCGCCACTGAATCTGCAAAATTACTTTTTGAATCGAGTGAACTACAAGCTCCCAAAAATAATGATAATACAACTACACTAACTTTATTCATTATGACTAATTCCTTATGTTCACTATGGAAAAACGCTGGCAAAATAATTTACCAGCGTTTTGATTTTATTTAACTATTTTTAAGCTGATAACTTTAGCTTAGAAACCGTACTCAAGACCAACGCGAGTTACGATATCTGTATCAGCGTCACCAACAGTACGACCCGCAACACGTAGGTAAGGTACGAAACCGTTGTGAACAGCCATTAGCTGACCAGAGATAGTGTTGCTATCTGAGTTAGCTTCTTTCTTACCGTTAAGTTCAGATTCTAAGTTCGCTGCGTAACCCAGTTTAAAGCCGATTGGACCGTTCCAGTATTGACCAATAATTGAGTAAGAATCTTGTGTTTGCTTACGGATGCCGTTATCTAGCTCTTCGCCTTTATATGCTGCAGCGAAACCGAAACCTGCTGGTAGGCTAGCTTCGAAACCAACAATGTATGCGAATGTATCATCATCGTAACCAGCTACTTCAGGAGCCTGTTCTGGGTTACCGTTTTCATCAAAAGACCAATCACCACCAGACGCGGCAACGACACGAGTACCAGATTCAACCGCACCCATTAATGTTACTTTCTCGAAGCTGTACTTAGCACTTGCGCCAACAAAGTTTGCGTCACGAGTTGCTGCACCACCACCGTTGTCGTTATCGTCACGACCAACAGAAGCTGCAAAAGAGAAACCGCCAAATTTAGCTGAATCGTAACGAACTTGGTTAGATTGACGATCGTAGTGACCGTTGATGCCGCCCCAATCGAATACAGAACCTAGACCAGGGTTAGAGAATGGCCAGTCGACGATTTCGTATAGTGGAGTAAGAACACGACCCACACGCAGGTTACCCCAAGAGCCAGAAGCACCAACGAACGTATCACGGAAACCAAGCACACCGCCTGAAACGCCGCCATGACCCCAGTCTGTGCTATCTACGTAGCCAGATTCAATCTGCATTGTGATTAATACGTCATCAAACATCTCTTTATGAGCACGGAAGCCGATACGAGATTCATTCTCTACAGCGTAACCAGTACTAGAGTCGTTGTTGTCAGTTGTGTTGTAGTTAACTAGAGAGATAGCTGCAACACCGTATACGTCAACGTTGAAATCAGAGTTGATACCAACTTCTTTCGCCATTACGCCTGTCGATAAAAGTGCAACGGATGCACCTAGTAGAGTACGTTTGAAAATTTTGTTTTCCATGGAATAAAACTCCTAAAAATGGATATAGCTGTTTGAATATTCCCCGCCTAAAGTTGGCCGCCGTAGAGAGAAATACCTTTTCTTGTTTGAGAACCCTAAACTCTGAATTCTCTATTTCCTTTCTGGTTATACACATCATGTGCATCCATGGCATTAAGACTAACTTCGCCCTCAAAAAGATCAATGAGAACTTAATTTTCATCTAAAAAAATATGAGTTGGTGCAAATTTAATAGGTACTTAGTGATCCAGATCGATAAATAGAAAAATCCTCACCAAAACAAAATCAATACCAATAAATTCAACAACTTGAGGTAATTATCACTTTATAAAAATAGATATGAGTCGCATTTTTGATACAACTACAATGGTATTTCATTAATGTTGAGCAGCGTCACTGTCCTGATTTTAGAGTTCGTATAGGAACAAAATTCTCAACAATTAAAAAGCCCTCATTTTTATATCAGAAACAAAAAAGGCACTCCCTTGAAAGGAGTGCCTTTGAGCTTTTTTTATCTGTATTTACTTACGAAATAAGGGCTATTAGATCTTCTTCTGTTCTTATTTCGATACCTAAATCTTGTGCTTTAGTTAATTTAGAACCCGCAGCTTCACCGGCAAACAAGATGTCCGTTTTCTTCGATACGCTACCCGTCACTTTCGCACCTAATGCTTGTAACGCAGCTTTAGCTTCACTTCGACCTAATTGCGACAATGAGCCTGTTAACACAACCACTTTACCTTCTAACGGTAGATCTTGGTCATCCGCAACAGCTTCGATTGCAGGCCAGTTAACACCAAGCTCTAGCAACTGCTCGACGACCGCTCTGTTTTTCTCTTGTGAGAAGAAGCTGGTGATATGGCTAGCAACGATGTCACCAATATCTGACACTTCAACTAATTGTTCATGAGTAGCTGCTTGAACCAGTTCCAACGTCTTAAAGTGTTGCGCTAAGTTCATCGCTGTCGCCTCACCGACTTCACGAATACCGAGTGAATAGAGGAAACGCGCTAACGTCGTGTCTTTAGCTTTATTCAACGCACTCACGACGTTCTGTGCCGATTTAGGCCCCATTCGGTCAAGAACAGTAATCACGCCAGCACTTAGCTTAAATAAATCAGCAGGTGTTTCGACCATTTCACGGTCCACAAGCTGCTCAATAACTTTCACGCCCAGTCCATCAACGTCTAGCGCCTTTCTCGACACAAAGTGCTTAAGCGCTTCTTTACGCTGCGCCTGACAGACTAAACCGCCAGTACAACGCGCTACAGCTTCCCCCTCGACACGCTCAACCGTAGAGCTACATACAGGGCAAGCATCAGGGAAAACAATGTCTCTAGCCGTTTCAGGGCGACGATCTAGTACAACAGCCACAATTTGCGGAATAACATCACCTGCACGGCGAATAATAACGCTGTCGCCTACCTTCACGCCTAAACGCGCAATCTCATCGGCATTGTGTAAAGTGGCATTGCTGACTGTCACGCCACCAACGAAGATAGGTTCAAGTTTAGCAACCGGCGTAATAGCACCAGTACGGCCCACCTGAAATTCAACGTCATTGAGCAGTGTAATCTCTTCTTGAGCTGGAAACTTATAAGCAATTGCCCAACGTGGCGCTCTAGCAACAAAACCAAGCACTTCTTGAGCCGCGATATCGTCGACTTTGATAACAACGCCATCAATCTCGTAAGCCAGAGCATCACGACGAGTCATAATATCTTGGTAATAGGCTTTCACGTCTTCGAGAGAGCTCAGTTGCTTAGTCTCAGGGCACATAGGTAAGCCCCAACCTTTAAGCTGTAAGAAGCGTTGGTAGTGACTATTTGATAGCTCAGCGCCTTGTACAACACCGACGCTGTATGCGTAGAAAGCTAGCGGACGTTTCGCAGTAATACGAGAATCAAGCTGACGCAGGCTACCTGCAGCGGCATTACGTGGGTTAACAAAGACTTTCTCGCCTTTCTTCAACGCCATCTCATTCAACTTATCGAAACCCGCTTTTGGCATAAACACTTCGCCACGAACTTCAATACGCTGCGGCCAGCTTTCACCTTGCAACTTAAGTGGGATAGAGCTGATAGTACGCACGTTTTCAGTGATGTTTTCACCCGTCGCACCGTCACCACGTGTCGCTGCCTGAACTAAGGTACCATTCACATAGAGTAGGCTAACGGCAAGGCCATCAAGCTTAGGTTCACAACAGAAAGTCTTGAGGTTAGCGGTTGGCGCTCTATCAGACATTCGCTTATTGAACGCATCCAAATCTTCATCAGAGAAAGCATTGTCCAGAGAAAGCATTGGGATCTCATGAGTCACTTGAGTGAAACCATCGAGAGGCTGACCACCAACACGTTGGCTCGGAGAATCTACCGTCACTAGTTCCGGGTTCTCTTCTTCGATCTTTAGCAATTGCTGCATTAATCGATCGTACTCGACATCAGGGATCTCAGGGCTATCTTCTACGTAATAACGAACGGCGTGATAATGCAGAGTTTCTCTTAACTGCTCTAAGGTAACTTGAATCGATTCTTTCATATCATTCTCTATCGTGATTGAAATATCAAAAAGGGCTCCCTTAGGAGCCCTTTTCTATAAATATAGATTATTTACAAGGCTAAACAATACGGCTAGGCATTCGATGCCGTCATAAAGTCTCTGATTTGCTTGCGGTAGTCAGATAAACGGTTTGGTGTCATTAAGTTGCGTGACTCATCCAACACGTTTCCGCCCATATCGTCAGCAATTTTCTGCGCCGCACTCAGCATCACATTGAAGTTTTGATCAGCTTGACCATAACAAGGCAACGTCATAAAGAACGAAATACCTTTAGTCGTGAAGTCAGCAGGATCATCATGTTCTAGCGTTCCTGGCTGCATCATGTTTGCAACGCTGAAAATAACCTTTGGTGCATCTGTAGATTGTGCAAAGCAGTGGTAAATAGACATCTCACCATAAGTTAAACCGTTGTTCTCCATGCTGCGGAAAAGTTCAGTCCCAACGAATGGGATCTCTCCAGCACAGTGAACATTAAGAACGATCACTTCTAAACCAAGTTCTTCATCTGGTTTTGCTTCTTCAACAGTCGCACTTTGCGGAGTCACGACTTCTTTCGCAACAACGGGCTCTCTTTGAGTAAGCGTTTCGTTTGGAACGACTGGCTCATCAACTGTTTCAGAAGGCTCTTCAAACGAACCGTACTGCACTTTAAAGCCGGCATGGTTTTCTTTTTGCTCGTCAGTCAACTCAAAGCTTGGAACTTCAGGCTCAACGTCCTTCTCTTCCTCAATCACTTCAGGTTCACTTTCAACCTTAATTGGGTCTTCTACGCTGAAAGAAGGAAGATCATTTAATTCGATATCATCTTCGTAAGCTTCTTTCGCTTGTGGCGCTGTTAGCGGATCTGAGTCGATCAGCGGATCAGTATCAGAGGGTGAAACAGCAAAATCCGGCTCTTTACGTTCTTTTCGGATTATCTCAAAATCATCTTCTGGGGCGAATGAACGGTTTGGAATAGTTTCTGCTTCATCTAAGCTGTCGTTATCAAGCTTACCGAGCGGCTTATCTCCAAACTTTGCTTTCCCTTCTTTTTTACTCGTCCATAGACCATGGAACAATAATGCGGCGATAGCTAATGCGCCAACAATAATGAGTACAAATCGCAATTCCTGCATTTTTCGCTCTCAGCTTTCTTAGTCAACTAGCTATAAACACGCTGTCACTAAGTTGGGTTAATTTGGCTAATCTCACTACTCTATCAAAAGTAGCCACTGTTTTAGAACAACTTAATACAATTAGTTCCTTACATGGTGTGATTTTCACCACGCTTTTTTTCTTAATTTCGGTCGAGTACACTAGACATGTTTGCTATTTAACCAAATTCACATGTGACCTAATTTAAATATGACTATTGAATCTGTTCCCCGCTCCGGCTTTGGCTATTTTATTTTCGGAATAAAAATCGCTTTGTCGCCGAGCATTCGTAAGTTTGTACTAATGCCACTTATCGCGAACGTGTTACTCGTTGGTGGTGCCTTGTTTTATATCTTCTCCAACCTAAACACTTGGATTGAAGGTTGGATTGGTGCATTGCCAAGTTTCTTGTCGTGGTTGTCATACATTTTATGGCCATTACTTGTGTTAACCGTCTTGGCCACATTCTCGTACTTCTTTAGCACGCTCGCTAACTTCATTGCCGCACCGTTCAACGGTTTACTCGCGGAAAAAGTTGAAGAGTTGTTGAGCGGTAAAAAAGTTAATGACGATGGTTTACTTGATGTCCTCAAAGATACCCCACGTATATTAGCGAGAGAATGGCGCAAGCTTGTCTACATTCTGCCAAAAGCGATCGGTTTATTCCTACTTTTGTTAATTCCAGCACTAGGGCAAACCGTTGCTCCGTTTTTATGGTTCATTTTCACAGCATGGATGTTAGCGATTCAATACGCCGACTACCCGTTCGATAACCATAAAATCAAATTTGATGACATGAGAAACAATTTGAAACAAAAACAAGGCAAGAGCTACAGCTTTGGCGCGCTTGTTTCTGTGTTCACCACAATTCCAATTCTAAACCTGATCGTAATGCCCGTTGCCGTTTGCGGCGCGACGGCAATGTGGGTTGCTGAGTTTAAAGACCAAGCTCTGCGTTCTCGTCTATAGTTCTCGTCTCTAACCCTTTCTACACTTCCTAGTTTCGCCTATCTTTTTGAAGTTCTGATTTCAATAAAGATAGGCGTCAATTCTGCTACATATCTATATGATATAACTTTTTAATCCTTTTACCTTTTTTTCAACTTGTTTAATCTAAATTCAAGCTGAACAAACATCGAAAGACACTAGACGGTAAAGTGATTGATATACTACGTTTAGTTCTGTCATTAAATGAAGGAATATCGCATGAGCAAGATCTACGAAGACAACACCCTAACGATTGGTAACACACCTCTAGTCCGCCTTAACAAAGTAAGCAAAGGTAACGTCCTAGCTAAGATCGAAGCTCGTAACCCAAGCTTCAGTGTTAAGTGCCGTATCGGTTCTAATATGATCTGGGAAGCAGAAAAAGCAGGTACTCTGAAGCCAGGTATCGAGCTTGTTGAACCTACCAGTGGTAACACAGGTGTTGCACTTGCATTCGTAGCAGCAGCACGCGGTTACAAACTAACGCTAACTATGCCTGAATCAATGAGCCTAGAACGTCGTAAGCTGCTTAAAGCGCTTGGCGCAAACCTTGTGCTAACTGAAGCACCAAAAGGCATGAACGGCGCGATTGCTAAAGCAGAAGAGATTGTTGCTTCAGACCCAGACAAATACCTACTACTTCAACAGTTCAACAACCCTGCTAACCCACAGATTCACGAGCAGACGACTGGTCCTGAAATTTGGGAAGCAACAGACGGCGAAATCGACGTGTTTGTAGCGGGTGTTGGTACGGGCGGTACTATCACTGGTACGAGTCGTTACATTAAAGGTGAAAAAGGCAAAGCGATTACTTCAGTCGCGGTTGAGCCGGCTGAGTCTCCAGTGATTGCACAGGCACTTGCAGGTGAAGAAATCAAACCAGCTCCACACAAAATTCAAGGTATCGGTGCAGGTTTCATCCCTGGAAACCTAGATTTAGAGATTATTGACCGTGTTGAATCGGTAACTTCTGAAGAAGCGATTGAGATGGCTCAACGCCTAATGAAAGAAGAAGGTATTCTTGCAGGCATCTCATCTGGCGCGGCAGTTGTAGCAGCAAACAGAATCGCCGAACTACCTGAATTTGCAGGAAAAACTATCGTTACTGTACTACCAAGCTCTGGTGAGCGTTACCTAAGCACAGCCCTATTTGCTGGCATCTTTACGGAAAAAGAGAACCAACAATAATATGTGGTCAAATCAATTTTTCGTCCAAAAAAGCCCCGTTTAGGGGCTTTTTTGTTGATCCCTGCCCCACCTTTGGTAATATCAGGTCTGTTTTATTTTTCGCTTCAAAATAAAAGAAGCAATAAACAAATTCTGAAAGTCATGAGTACTCAGCAAAAGACGACCATGGCTGGATAAAAATTTATAACCAGTCTAAGTTCTAACACGAACATGGCGTACTAGCCTCTAGCGCATTTGGGCTAAAGCAGTTAAGCTAATCTGGTTACAAACTTACAAAAAATAAATTAATTGGGGTATATAAAATGTACGAGAAGCAAGTAGAAATCACAGCAGAAAACGGTCTTCACACTCGTCCAGCTGCACAGTTCGTTAAAGAAGCAAAATCTTTCGACGCTGACATCACAGTGACTTCTAACGGCAAAAGCGCTAGCGCGAAAAGCCTGTTCAAACTACAAACTTTAGGCCTAGTAAAAGGTACTAACGTTACTATTTCAGCTGAAGGTCCTCAAGCTCAGCAAGCAGTAGACCACCTAGTTGCTCTTATGGATCAACTACACTAATACGGTCTCCTTCTTTCAAAGCCATTTTGCATAGCAAAGTGGCTTTGTTCGAAATAGATAGGAATAAGCGCGACATTAGTCGACGACTTAAAGTCACACACTCTCCCGTTTACAGTTGAACAACTAAGGTAAGGCTATGATTTCAGGCATCCTAGCATCTCCCGGTATTGCTTTCGGTAAAGCACTACTACTTCAAGAAGATGAAATTGTCCTAAACACTCAATCTATCTCTGACGACCAAGTTGAAGCAGAAGTACAGCGTTTCTTTGACGCTCGTAACAAATCTTCTCAACAGCTTGAAGTTGTTAAGCAAAAAGCACTTGAAACTTTTGGCGAAGAAAAAGAAGCAATCTTTGAAGGCCACATCATGCTGCTTGAAGATGAAGAGCTAGAAGAAGAGATTTTAGCACTCATCAAGAAAGAAAAAATGCACGCAGACAACGCGATCCACACTGTGATCGAAGAGCAAGCTTGTGCGCTTGAATCTCTTGATGATGAGTACCTAAAAGAACGTGCAACTGATATCCGCGATATCGGTACTCGTTTCGTTAAAAATGCTCTAGGCATCAACATTGTGTCTCTATCAGACATCAGTGAAGAAGTTATCCTAGTAGCTTACGACCTAACGCCATCTGAAACTGCACAAATCAACCTAGACTACGTTCTTGGTTTCGCTTGTGACATCGGCGGTCGTACATCTCATACTTCAATCATGGCACGTTCTCTTGAGCTTCCAGCTATCGTTGGTACTAACGATATCACTAAGCAAGTTAAGAACGGCGACATGCTTGTGCTAGACGCGATGAACAACAAAATCATCATCAACCCTTCTGAAGCTGAATTAGCAGAAGCTAAGAAAATCAAAGCAGATTTTGAAGCAGAAGCGGCTGAACTAGCAAAACTAAAAGATTTGCATGCTGAAACTCTAGACGGTCACCGTGTAGAAGTTTGCGGCAACATCGGTACAGTAAAAGACTGTGACGGTATCCTGCGTAACGGCGGTGAAGGCGTTGGTCTGTACCGTACTGAATTCCTATTTATGGACCGTGACGCGCTTCCTACTGAAGAAGAGCAATACGTTGCTTACAAAGAAGTAGCAGAAGCAATGGAAGGCGAGTCAGTGATTATCCGTACTATGGATATCGGTGGCGACAAAGACCTACCATACATGGACCTTCCACAAGAGATGAACCCGTTCCTAGGCTGGCGTGCAGTACGTATCAGCTTGGATCGTCGTGAAATCCTACGTGACCAACTACGTGGCATCTTACGTGCATCTGCACACGGTAAACTACGTATCATGTTCCCAATGATCATTTCTGTTGAAGAGATCCGTGAACTGAAAAAAGCAATCGAAGAGTACAAAGTTGAACTTCGCGCTGAAGGCCTAGCTTTCGATGAAGAAATCGAAATCGGCGTAATGGTTGAGACTCCAGCAGCTGCTGCAATCGCACACCACCTAGCGAAAGAAGTATCTTTCTTCTCTATCGGTACTAACGACCTAACGCAATACACTCTTGCGGTAGACCGTGGTAACGAAATGATTTCTCACCTATACAACCCACTATCTCCTGCTGTCCTTACAGTAATCAAGCAAGTGATCGACGCATCACACGCTGAAGGTAAGTGGACTGGTATGTGTGGTGAGCTTGCTGGTGATGAGCGTGCAACGCTACTTCTACTTGGTATGGGTCTAGATGAGTTCTCTATGAGCGGTATCTCTATCCCTAAAGTTAAGAAAGTAATCCGTAACTCTAACTTCGCTGAAGTTAAAGCTATGGCTGACGAAGCACTATCTCTACCAACAGCTGCTGAAATTGAAGCTTGCGTAGAAAAGTTCATCGCTGAGAAAACTCAGTAATCGCCAATCGCTTAATAACGTTAGACGGCTAAAAATAGTCGTCTAATTTGTTAGATTGGTATAGTATATTCTACAGAATAAAACTAAACGTTAGGAGCATGACACAATGGGTCTGTTTGACAAACTGAAAAAGCTTGTATCTGATGACAGCGCTGATGCTGGTGCAATCGAAATCATCGCACCTCTTTCTGGTGAAATCGTAAACATCGAAGATGTGCCAGATGTAGTTTTCGCTGAAAAAATCGTTGGTGACGGCATCGCGATCAAACCAGCTGGCGACAAAATGGTAGCTCCAGTTAACGGTACTATCGGTAAGATCTTCGAAACTAACCACGCATTCTCTATCGAGTCTGACGACGGTGTTGAGCTTTTCGTTCACTTCGGTATCGATACTGTTGAACTTAAAGGCGAAGGCTTCACTCGTGTAGCTGAAGAAGGTCAATCTGTTAAAGCTGGTGACACTATCATCACTTTCGACCTAGCGCTTCTAGAAGAGAAAGCGAAATCTACGCTTACTCCAGTTGTTATCTCTAACATGGACGAAATCAAAGAGCTGAACAAGCTTTCTGGTTCTGTAACTGTTGGCGAAACTCCAGTTCTTAAAGTAACTAAGTAATCTCGATTACTTATCTGCTTTAATTAAAACGCTACCTAAGGGTGGCGTTTTTTGTGCCTGCTATATAGTTCTAATGCCAGATTACCAGCCGCTTTGGCCTTATACCTAACAACTACAAATCCCCTTCTTCTTTGGGCCTCTCACGAACAGAGATCCCTGACATCTCGCTCGGTTCGATTCTGGGATGACGATTAAACACTATGGTTTAAGCCTGAGTGATTGTTACTCAAACCGACCTCTTCTATACAGTTAGCTATAGAGTCACCAATACCCAACTCCCGTCATTCCCTACAGTGAGGCACGAACGTGATAGGGAATCTCGCTTTCCAATCAACTACCAACACCACAACTCCCCTCTCTTCTCCAAATTTCAGGCAATAAAAAACCCAGCCGAAGCTGGGTCTGTTTAGCGCTCATCTCTCACCACGAGCTAATTTGTGGAAGCCTAACGTCAACACTATCGGTCAACGTGGCTTTTCAATCGATTAACCTAGTAGGCTAAGTGCCGAGTTCGGTGCTTGCTTCGCTTGAGCAAGAATCGAGCTTGAAGCTTGAGAAAGGATCTGAGACTTAGTCATCTGAGTCGTTTCTTTCGCGAAGTCGGTATCTTTAATACGGCTCTTAGATGCGTTAACGTTCTCGTTAATGTTGTCTAAGTTGCTGATAGCGTGATCGAAACGGTTTTGGAAAGCACCTAGCTCAGCACGGTGACTGTCTACATACTTAAGGGCCGCATCGATTACTGCTACAGACTCTTGTGCGCCGCCAACAGATGTTACGTCGATAGTATCAACCGTTACGTCTTTAGCTGCTTGAATACCTAGCTCGCCCGCAAGACCGCCAGAGAAAGACACATCGCCGCTCACTTTGTTGTTGCCTGTGAACATTTGTAGCTTACCGTCTTCAGTTACAGACGCTTTAACAGAGTCTTGTTGACCGTTGATGTACGTTGCTAGCTCTTCGATGTCGTCACCCGCTTTTGCGCTGATGTCGATTTCTTGTGCTTGACCGAAGTTATCAGTGAACGACATTTTTAGGTCGTTAGAGCCTGCTTGAACGTTCCAATCTTTATCTTTCGCGTTCTCAGTTTGGTAGCTCTTACCACCCATCTGAGCGTTATCAGAGCGCATGTCTTTCAGTTGAAGCATTACAGCTTCACCGTTATCCGCACCGATTTGGAATGATTTAGTACCGTGAGTACCGTTAAGCAGCTTGTTACCACCAAAAGACGTCGTTTCCGCGATACGGTTCAGTTCGTCGTTCAGTGCTGTTACTTCTTCTTGAATCGCTACACGCTCAGATTTTGAGTTTGAGCCGTTTGAAGATTGTAGAGACAAATCACGCATACGTTGCAGGATGTTAGTCGTCTCGTTCATTGCACCTTCAGCAGTTTGTGCAATTGAGATACCGTCGTTCGCGTTACGTACAGCAACATCAAGGCCACGACTTTGAACGTTCAAACGGTTCGAGATTTGTAGACCCGCAGCGTCATCTTTTGCGCTGTTGATTTTTGAGCCAGAAGCTAGACGCTCCATTGATGTCTGTTGTGCGCTGTTTGCATTGTTTAGGTAACGTTGCGCTGTCATCGCTGAAACGTTTGTATTTACATTCACTGCCATGGTGACTTCTCCAATTGATTTTCCGGTATAGCGGTTTCCGACGTCTCGGAAAACCAAGTAGTTATCTCTAAGTTACTTTTAATAACGGCGTGATTGGCGAAACCTTTAGGAAAAAAACAACAAATTTAAAGAAATAGCGGTAAAACAGAAGAAAGCGTGACTGGTCGTAAAATTATCAAAAAAAGATGAGAAAATCACTAAAGTTGCCGGGAAGTCAGTCGAGTGAGAAATTGTATTTTTATTCGCCAAAAAGCACCGACCAAGCTGAAATGCTTTTATAAGATTGTAGGTAATTCATTAACCTAATAACGTTAAAGCTAGATTCGGCGCTTGCTTGGCTTGAGCGAGTATCGTTGTACTCACTTGCTGCAGTATTTGTTGCTTGAGCATTTGAGTGGTTTCTTTGGCGTAGTCGGTATCTTTGATTCGACTGTTTGATGTCGCCAAATTCTCATGAACGTTTTCAAGATTGTTAATGGCATGATCAAAGCGGTTTTGCATTGCCCCTAATTCAGAGCGATGGCTATCGACATACTTCATCGCCGTATCCAAAATTGAGACGGCGCGCTGAGCACCACCCACATCCGTTACATTGATGTCATTAACTGACTCGTAATAGCCCGCTGACATCGAAAGCTCACTGGCTAATGAACCTGAAAAAGAGATGGTACCCGCGGTATCTTCACCTGACATATAAATCTGAAGTTGTCCGTCATCATTAACAGAAGCCGATAAGAGATCCGTTTGACCATTAATGTAAGTCGCCAACTCTTCGATATCATCGCCCGCTTTCGCATTAATGGTGATCTCTTGAGGCTGACCAAAACGATCCGTAAACGACATCGTCATATCATTCTGGTTTGATTTCACTGCCCATGAATCACTGGCCATGCCATTAGCAACGTAGCTAAAGCCTCCCATGTTGATGTCATCAGTACGCATACTTTTCAAACCAATCTGCACGGCTTCGCCCGAACTGCCACCAATCTGAAATGACGTACTACCAAAATTACCATTGAGAAGTTTTTTGCCACCAAAAGAAGTGGTCTCTGCAATACGATTCAGCTCATCGTTTAAGGCGGTAATCTCTTCTTGAATCGCCGTTCTTTCCGACTGGCTATTTGAACCGTTGCTTGCTTGTAGAGACAAGTCGCGCATGCGCTGCATGATATTGGTGGTTTCATTCATCGCGCCTTCAGCGGTTTGCATGATAGATATACCATCATTCGCATTACGCACAGCGACATCAATACCACTCATCTGCGCTTCCAAGCGGTTCGAAATTTGTAGCCCTGCAGCATCGTCTTTAGCGCTGTTAATACGACTCCCTGAAGCTAAGCGCTCCAAAGATTGGTTCAGCATGTTATTGGCATTAGAGAGGTTTCTCTGGGCCACCAGCGCTGAGACATTGGTATTAACAGTTATAGCCATAGACCTTCGCTTACAAAAAGAGGAATAAAACTCACGATTGCTCTTATATCGACCAATTCATATAAAGCTTTAATAAAAAAGGAGCCCTGAGGCTCCCTTTGTTTATTCTTTTTGAGACGACTTACTTAATCGTTAATGCACTCAACATCTCAGTTGAAGGAGCAAAGTAATACGCGCCAGTCACCGCTTTAGTAAAGCGAAGCAGTTGGTCTGTTTTGCCATCAGTTACGCCGTACATGCTCTCTAACATCGCATCGAAGTTATGACGAACGTTACAGTAAGCAATGAACAATAAGCCGTGGTCGCCCGTAGCAGTACCGTAAGGTAGACTGTGGCGAACAATCTTAAGCCCCTTGCCTTCTTCTTTGATATCCACACGGCCAACGTGAGACGCCGCAGGAACATCATCTAACTCAATTGAATCAGGTTTAGTTCGGCCAATCACTTTCTCTTGTGCCGATACATTCAAACGATTCCAAGCTGGCAGGTTATGCACAAAACGCTGCACCATTACATAACTACCACCAGCGAATTCACCCTCAGGCACAATAGCGACTTCAGCA
The DNA here is from genome assembly GCF_041471785.1 of Vibrio sp. 10N.261.51.C6. Lineage (NCBI taxonomy): Bacteria > Pseudomonadati > Pseudomonadota > Gammaproteobacteria > Vibrionales > Vibrionaceae > Vibrio > Vibrio sp. 10N.261.51.C6. Next base: position 61,055 of record NZ_JBFRPB010000038.1, read on the forward strand.
CGTTGTGCGTCTTTCGGGTTTTCAGTGCCATCAACAAAGTCTGTCATGTCACGAGAGTCTAGGAAGCGGTAACCATAAGTTTCATCAACCACTTCAACATCAGCTGCTACTTCAGATAGCAATTTACGCAAGATAAAGAAGTGCAGATCATGTCGGTTTGAATGACAGTGAATCAGAACATCAGACAGTGTGCTCGGCGCGGTGATATCACCTTCACCCAGCACAGGGAAGTCGATCAAATCAGCGGGCGCTGCTTGCTCGAACTTATCCCAAAAAGCTTTTGAGAACGCAACCGATGCCGTTAAGTTCGCATCAGGCTGAGTTTGGTTTAGTTCGTCGATTAGAGTCGGAAGCTTTTGAATTTCTGCTAGTACATTAGCAGTATTAGCGTTCACTTTAAGTTGAACGTAAAGCGCGAAAGGCCCAGCTTCAGGCAAAATAGCACTTTGAACGTTAGGCTGCTCATTTGAAACATTAAGCATAGATTATTCCTTCCAGTTTTAGCTTCTAAGTATAATTGTGAATGGGACAAATGTTTTGATGAGAATCAGTCTTCGTGCTCAACCACTTTAAAGCAATCCCTTGCAGCATGGCTATTGGTTAGGTAAAGCGCTAACCACAGCAGCAACAATAGGGTGATGCCATTTGACCAACGGAACCATCCGTTATCCAAATAGATTAAATAAATCGTATGGGAGCCCTGTGCCAAGATAGCCATCATGGTAACCCAACGTCCCCATGACACGACTTTGTTAAGGCGCTTTCTATCTGGCGATCTTAGCCCAAATAACCACATCAGCAGCAAACTAGGCACACTCAACGCGATCCCGACATAAAACATCTGATGGTCTGGGTAGATTATCTCAAGAATATCGGTTCCCGACTCTCGGCTTGCGCCTGCAACAATGAAAACGACCAAGGCTTTCGCAAGAAACAACCAACCTAGCCAGAGCAAGATTGGAGCTTTCAAAAAGCCGTGCTTGTCGTATTGTTCTATGGAGTACCGCACAAATCTCACTTTCACTTATTTTCAAACCAACACTTTAACGCAAATCATTCATACTTAACTAGCTTTGCGTTATCTTAGTAGCCAATCCGTTTTAATTGTCGAACTCAGTATGAAAAACAAAACTAATACGCCCTCTGTTGAATCTCAACAGGAAGCACTGAAGATAGCCAAAGCGACTCAAAAGCCAGCTCAAACCAAAGAACAAACTAAACTGATTGCTCAGGGTATCGAGAAAGGCATCGCACTGTACAAGAAACAGCAAAAAGAACGCAGCCGCCAAGCCGATAAAGCGAAGAAGCGCGTACAGAAAGAAAAACAGACTCAACAAGCTAATCAACACCAAGAAGACACGATCGAAACAAGTGTTGAAACACCATCAAATCACGCCACTAAACTGCCGTGGTTACTACTGTTCGCAAGCTGGGTAGGCTTCGCGATTTATTTGATGCAATAGCAGGGTAAACGTATGAAAAAGGAATTAGTCGCTTTGGCTATGAGTGGCATGTTACTCGGGTGTACCAAACCCACATCAACGCCTCATAGTAAAGCGGACAAGGTACAAATGGATTACCACGGCCTGATTAACATCGAGCAGTGTGAGTATAAAGGGGAAATCACTGGCAGCGAAGGTCATTGGTACAGCTACTTGTTCTTTCCCAATGACACCCTGATTCAAGGTGCGATGAATGAGCTTAAATCGAATGCCATTGAGCTAGGCGCAGACACCGTCATCTTTACCCTACCCCAATATTTCAGCACTTCCGTGACTATGCTTGGTACCGCCTACCTGTGCGAGTAAGCAACTAAAGCGGCATATCGATATGCTTTGATTTTATGACACCCAAAAGAAAGCCAGCTTTCGCTGGCTTATGCACTAAATCCAAGGCTTGTTGCTATATCGCCTTTACGCTGGATAACCCATTGACTGTCAAATGGCCCCCAGTCGGATAACTGGTAATAGCCATCATTATGACGTCGCCCATCTTGAACAAACATAAGTTCGATACCGATCCCCGGTAACGCCTTGAGTACATCTTGAATAGTACGACGAGGCCACCCCGTTTTTTCGATGAGTTTAGGCACATTTGGCCTATCAAGGCTTTCCACTAACAATGCTAAATATAGCCGCCTTGCAAAAACAGGACTCAACTCCATTGACACCTCCTATATATGTGCAGCTCAATTATTTCTTTTTTCGCTGACAACATGTTGAGGCTGATCAATAAGTCTCCAATAGTGACATTTTCTTACGCTTTTTTTTCACTCTATGAAATATTCATCACTCTATTTTGTCTGAGTTGCTGCTTCCTGATAGGATTCAACTCATAACAATGAAATAAAATCACTCAAAGGAAGAATAATGACTATCACCATGTTTGGTATCCCAAATTGCGACACCATTAAAAAAGCAAAGAAATGGCTCGAAGCTGAAGGTATCGAGTTCGAATTTCACGATTATCGCAAACAAGGCATCACAGAAGAGCTAGTAACAAGCTTCTGCTCTGAGCTAGGTTGGGAGCTTGTGCTAAACAAACGTGGTACGACTTATCGCCAACTTTCTCAAGAACAGAAAGACACCCTAACAGAAGAAAAAGCGGTGACTTTGCTTGTTGAACAACCTGCAATGATCAAGCGCCCAATCTTAAAAGTTGAGGGTAAGCTTCACATCGGATTTAAAGCCGACCAATACGCGGCTATTTTTGCTTAGATCGTTGTATTTACATAGACAGACAACAGGACGTTGATCAGTGAATCAGCGCCTAAAAATTAATGACTAGACGTTTTATTTAAACAAGGAATTCAAGGATGACAGATAGCCCAACTTTGGCTCTGGCAAAAGACCTAATCAGCCGTCAATCGGTAACACCAGAAGATGCAGGCTGCCAAGACCTGATGATTGAACGCTTAAAAGCACTCGGTTTTGAAATCGAAGTGATGGTATTTGAAGATACGACCAACTTCTGGGCTCGTCGTGGTACTGAAGCGCCTCTGTTTGCTTTTGCTGGTCACACTGATGTGGTACCTGCAGGCCCAATCGAACAGTGGAACACTAAGCCATTCGAACCGACTATCGTAGACGGTTTCCTACATGGCCGTGGCGCTGCTGATATGAAAGGCTCTCTGGCTTCAATGATTGTTGCCGTCGAGCAGTTCATTGCCAAACACCCAGACCACACAGGCTCAATTGGTTTCCTGATCACTTCAGATGAGGAAGGTCCTTTCATCAACGGTACTGTACGTGTTGTTGAAGCATTAATGGCGCGCGGTGAAAACATCGATATGTGTATCGTTGGTGAACCATCGAGCACTGAGTTCGTGGGTGATGTCGTGAAGAACGGCCGTCGTGGCTCTATCACTGGCGACCTAACGATTAAAGGCACACAAGGTCATGTTGCCTACCCTCACCTAGCAAACAACCCAGTACACAGCTCTCTGCTTGCTATTAATGAGCTAGCAACAACTGAGTGGGATAAAGGTAATGATTACTTCCCGCCAACCAGTTTCCAAATTCCAAATGTGAGTGCGGGTACTGGTGCTTCAAACGTGATCCCTGGTGAATTTAATGTTCAGTTTAACCTACGCTTTAGTACAGAGTTAAGCAACGACATCATCGTTGAGCGCATCACAACGACACTCGACAAGTATGATTTCGAATACGACCTAAGATGGACATTCAATGGCGACCCGTTCTTAACAGACGCAGGTTCACTGCTTGATGCTATTGTTGATGCAGTGGGTCACGTCAATGATGTGAAACCAGCACTGCTAACGACTGGCGGTACATCTGATGGTCGCTTTATTGCACGTATGGGCGGACAAGTGGTTGAACTAGGCCCTGTGAATGCAACGATTCACAAGGTTAACGAATGCGTGAAGGTAGCCGATTTAGAAAAGCTAACTGACATGTACGAAAGAACATTAGTGAACCTATTCGCTAAATAGTCTTTCATCAGCGATTCATAGCATCCAATTATTGAGAGACTCGTTATGACACCAGAGCAGCTTACCGGACAATCAGATTCTCATCTAGAGCCTAGCCTGATCGGCACCAAGACCTTCTTGGTCCACAGTGAGGTTAAGAATGACCTGAATAATTTGATTGAAGCTGCTCAGCTCGCTGGTTTTAAAACGGAGATTGCCAGTGGCTTTCGCGACTATGAAAGGCAATCTCTGATTTGGAACCGTAAGTTTTCTGGCGAAGCTCCGATATTAGATTCAGAAAGCCAACCTCTTGATGCTTCAAAACTGACCGAACAACAAAAGCTATCGGCTATCCTGAGATGGTCTGCGCTTCCCGGCGCGAGTCGTCATCATTGGGGTTGTGACTTCGATGTCTTTGCTCGTAACCACTTACCTGAAGGCATACATCTGCAATTAGAACCATGGGAATACCTTACTGGCCACCAGCAATCGTTTTACCAATGGCTATCAGTTCATGCTGCACAATTTGGTTTCTTCTTTCCTTACAGCCAAGATTTGGGTGGTGTGGCGATCGAACCATGGCATATCAGCCATCGCAAAGTATCGGAGTCGTGTTTATCACAGTTATCTCCGACTTTACTTGGCAAGCAACTCCAATCTAAGCCAGTATTAGGGTATGAGATTATTATGGAGCAGCTAGACGAGATCTATGCACGCTTCGTAGCGAATATCAGTCATTAGGAGCGCTTATGTTGGAGTGGCTTACAAACCCTTGGGTTATCATCATCATCGTAGTTAGCGTTGTTGTGGGTAACATCGCAGCGCTCAAACAGACAGCCAATATGGATCTGACGGGGCGTGGTAAAACTGAGCGAGATTTAGATAAGCTCAATCGCTCGGATAAACTTAACCAAGAGAAAGCTGAAAAAGAAGAATCCAAAGACAATAAAGACGAATAGCCTTTTGCTTTGGCTAATCAGCTTGATTGACCAATTTTGATTGACCAATGTAGCCTGATGACAACGAATACAATAAAAAAGAGGACACAGTGTGTCTAATGCCGATCAGTTAAAG